>DASXLL010000274.1:0-10371 GCA_036496265.1 Pirellulaceae bacterium
ACTTACTCAGGAAACCGCTTTTCTGACCCGATACGTGTCCGTAGCCCCACGGCCGCGCGAGACCTGTGAGGGGTCTTCGCGGGCCGTTGGTCTCACCTTAACCAACCCCAAAACCTGTCCAACAATTGGGGTCCACCTCAACCTTCGCGACGGCTGGGGGGATCGCGGTAAGTCTCTATTTAGCTGCGTGTATTGGATGCATGGGTTCGGCCGGGTTCGACGAGTTGAAATCGCGGTTTTTGAGTAACCAATTGTCGCCATTTGTCGTGGCACAACTGAATGACCAAGGCTTTCGCTTGCCAAACCAGGCAACCGCCTAAATCGGTTGAGCAAGGCTGGAATTACCGTTTCGACTATTTTTTGCAGCAACCCTTTTGCCGCGGCAACAAAGTTCATGATTCAAGGTGTACGGTTAACTCGGCGATCCGCTGAAGCGCCAACTCGTGCTCGGCCAACACCTCGCGGAACTCGCGCGACACGTAGCCGCTGCCGTTGTCGGTGCGAATCTCGGGACACTCGAACAACCGGCCTGTGGCATCACCCGGCAAGGTCTCCACGGCTCGCTGAGCCCCGAGGCTCACAGGGTTGCCATCCATGCTCGTAAGCAGTTCGTAATGCACGATGTGCATCGCTGGAGCGGAATCAGGAACCCTCCGTTCCTGGCGGCGTTTAGGAGACGTCATGTCTAGGTGAGTGAAGTATGTTGGTCGTGACAACGGGTGTCACTGACACCCGCGCCGTCCGAAGACACACGCTTTTTCCAGCATTTTCTCGAATTGTGCAGCCAGGGCTAGAAATGCGGTCTTGCATGGAAAATCGCACGCAGAACGCACATTTGTGGCGAGATTTTCTCTTGTTTATGAAGCCGTTGCTCTAACCAACTGAGCTATCCCGCCAATTGATGGACGTAGAGACGATTCTAACGCGAATCCGAAACCTGAAAAACCCCTGCAAATTCCACTGGCAGCCGACTTATCGCGACTCTTGCAGCCGATAACCCACGCCCGGCTCGGTTAACAAATACTTCGGCCGCGCCGAATCGGCTTCCACCTTTCGCCGCAGGCTGGCCATGAAGACGCGCAACGAATGCGTCTCCTCGGCGTGGCCCGGCCCCCACACTTCCTTGAGCAAAAAACGATGCGTGAGCACTTTGCCCGCGTGCTTGATGAGCGTCGCCAGCAGCTTGTATTCGAGCGGCGTCAAATGCACCTGTTGCTTATTCACCGTTACCGTCCGCGCTGACAAATCCACCGTCAAATCGCCGATCGTAAAAACCTGGGAGACTTCAGCGCCGACGGCTGAATGCCGCAGCGCCGTCCGCATCCGCGCCAAGAGCTCCGCAACGCCAAACGGCTTGGTCACATAATCATCCGCGCCGCCGTCCAGCGCCTGCACCTTCTGCGCCTCTTGATCGCGGGCCGAAAGAACGATGATCGGACCAGTGAACCACTCCCGCAGCCGCTTCAAAACCTCCTGACCATCGACATCCGGCAATCCCAAATCGAGAATCACCAGATCCGGCGGCTGCTGCGATGCCAGCCGCAAACCCTGCTCACCTGACTCACCTTCGACCAGCCGATAGCCCTCGGCGGTTAGCGACGCTCGCAAGAAACGCCGAATCGGCTGTTCATCTTCGATTACCAGAATTAACGGCTTATCAGACACTGAAAATCCGTTTTACAAAACTCGAAATCCGAAGCACGAAGCACGAAACAAATTCAAAGCATAAATATCAAATGACACAAACAATTACCGAAAATTTGGAGTATTAAAATTTTCCTCATTGAAATTTGTTTCGGATTTCAAATTTCGTGCTTCGTGCTTATTTAACCGCCACCTGCGGGGCATCCTTCGCCACCAGCAGCCGAATCGTAAACTCTGCTCCGTGCGGCGGCCGATTTTTCGCCTTGATCGTGCCCCCGTGCAGCCGAACGATCGCCCGGCAGATGGCCAGGCCCAGTCCGCTCCCCCGGCGCGAATCCGGATGTCCCTGGCCGCGGAAGAATTTTTCGAAGATCCGCTCTTCCGTGCCGGGCGGCAGCCCTGGGCCGTCATCGGCGACCACGATCACGAGCGACGAACCGTCAACCCGCGCCGTGACATCGACGCGGCTGCCCGACGGACAATACCGGGCCGCATTTTCCAGCAAGTTGATGAATACCTGTTCCAGCAAAATGCCATCGGCACGAACTAGCGGCAACCCCTCCGGCAGCTGGACGTGAACTTCGTCCATCGCCAAATCATTCCGCGTCCGGGCCAATGCCGCTCCGATCAGCTCCTCCAGCACATGCCACTGCATATTCGGCGCGGCGCTGCCCGATTCCAGCTTCGACATCTCCAGCAAATTCTCCACCATCCGCGACAGCCGCCGCGATTCATCGACAATCGTCGTCAATAACTCGCGGCGAGTCGTTTCGCCGGTTTCATTATTCTCCAACAGGCTGCTGCTCGCCCCAGTGATGACCGCCAGCGGCGTGCGCAAATCGTGCGACACGCCACTCAACAGCGAGCTGCGCAAATGCTCTGCCTCCGCCTGCACCTGCGCGTCGTGCGCGGCCATCGCCATCTGGTCACGTTCGAGTGCCAAGGCCAACTGACTGGTACACGCCTCTAAAATCCGCCGCTGGTCGGGTGCCACGAGCCGCGAAATATCGGCCGTCTTCACCGCCAGCGCGCCGAGCGTGCTTTGCGACGCGACGAGCGGCAGAAACAGCGCCGTCGCATTCGGCAGCGTGTCGGTCCCCGCGCCGGCCATTTGATCGTGTTCGGCAACCCACTGGGCAACGATGGCGTTGATCGGGTGCGCCGGAATGCTGGTGTGCTGGCCGAATCGCAGCTCCGGCGGCCCCGGCGGATGCGAGATGTAAATCGCCGCCTCGACCTCGAAAATCGCCTCCATCTGCCGCCCCGCCGCGATCACCAAAAACTCCGAGCCCGACAGCGAGCTGAGCTGCCGACTCAGCTCATACAGGGCCCGCGTCCGCTGCTCGCGCAGCCGGGCATGAGCGGCTTGCTCCTTCAGCCGCGACGTCAGCGTGCTAATGATCATGCTGATAGCCAGCATGACCGCAAACGTAATCACATACTGCGTGTCGCTGACGGCAAACGTGAAGAACGGCGGGACGAAAAAGTAATCGAACGTGAAAACAGAGACAACGCTGGCCAAAATGGCCGGCCCGCGGCCATACCGAAACGCGACGTACGCCACGCCGGTCAAAAAAACCATCATCAAGTTCGCTTCCGACAACCGCCAGTGATAAAACAGGGCGGCCACAAGCGCACACGCGAGAACCACGACCGCTGCCGCCACATACGGACGCCAGGTGAACGGCTCTTCGGTTCGCCAAGTCCCGCCACGGTGCAGCAAACGCTCCGGTGTGCCGTGGATCACATACACATCGATGTCCCCGCTGTCTTCCAGCAGATGATCGACGACCGTCCCGAAAACCAATCGCTTCCACCGCATCGTGTTCGTTTTGCCGATCAGAATTTTCGTCACATTCCGCGAGCGGGCATATTCCAGAACGGTCGCGGCCACGTCGTCGCCCGTGAGCGTTGCCGTTTGAGCGCCGAGCCGCTCGGCCAGCCGCAAATGCTGGGCGATCGCCTCGCGGGCGTGCGGGCTGCCGACCGCGCCCTCCGTCGGTTCGACCGTCGCGGCGATCCATTCTGCGTTCAGCGCGGCTGCCATTCGCCGGGCGGTGCGAATCACGCGCGGCGTTGTGGGACTAGGACCGACACAGACGAGCAGCCGCTCGGCCGTCGCCCACGTCTCTTTCGTCGCTCGCTCGCGGCGGGCCGATTCGACGTCCAGGTGCAGCCGCTGCGCAGCCAGTCGCAGCGACAGCTCGCGAAGGGCCACCAAATTCGGCTTTTGAAAGAAATTCTGCAGCGCCCGCTCAGCCTGCGCCGGCACATACACTTTCCCGGCCGCGAGCCGTTCCAGCAATTCCTCAGCCGTCAGGTCGGCGAGCTCTAGATCATCCGCCGATTCGAAAACGTGGTCCGGAATCGTCTCGCGGACCGTGACTCCGGTGATCTGCGCGACGATGTCGTTCAGGCTCTCGATGTGCTGCACATTCAGCGTCGTATAGACGTCGATGCCCGCATTGCGTAGCTCCTCGACATCTTGCCAGCGCTTCGCGTATCGCGAACCCTCGGCGTTCGTGTGCGCCAGTTCGTCGATGAGCACTAGCTCGGGGCACCGCTTGATGATGGCATCGACATCCGCCTCTTGCAGCGTCATCCCGTGGTATTCAACCTTTCGCGGCGGCACGATCGCCAGGCCTTCGAGCAGTGCTTCCGTCTCCTTGCGGCCATGCGGCTCGACGTAGCCGACAACTACATCGACGCCCGCCGCTTTTTCCCGCCGGGCTGCCTCCAGCATGGCGTAAGTTTTTCCTACGCCCGGCGCCGCCCCAAAAAAGATCTTCAACCTGCCGCGGCGGCTCTTCGCTTCTTCCGCCTGCACCCGCGCGAGCAGCTCATCGGGATTGGGACGGGCTTCGTTCATTTCCAACAAATCGTATCAATCGCCGGATCGACCAGCGAGGCCAAGCCGAAGCGAAGGAATGGCGGCGTCTGGCGATTGGCGTCGCGCTAAAGTTGGAGAGTTTTTTCGCGACTGACGGCTAACATTTGGAGGTTTTTATTTTTTCGGGGCGGCTGTGGTCGATTGACGCAAAGTGTTGTAGCGAAAGGGAAAATAGGGGCTAACGCATGTTCGTGTTAGCGCTAACATGGGGCTCACATTGGCGGGGGTGTTAGCGCGGAGAATCTCTCTTCGACTTTCGGAACTGAGGGTCGCGGCCGAGAGTGCGGATTGTCAAAGAGCGAGAGTACTCGCGAGAGCTTGCGCCCCGGCGCGAGGTGGAGGGCGGATTATACACGAGGGTTTTGGGGAATCGGGTCGTTGGTGGACAAATGATATGATTTGGGGCGGCGCAAGGTTCTGCGGCTGTGGGAGTTGGGAGAATTTTCGGAAAAATGGAGATGTTTTGGGCTTTTTCTAGTGGCGGGGTGGAAGTTCTGGCGTCGGTTCAGCGACGAACGTAAGCGTGCGGTTTGGTAGGTTGGCTTGGACTCGACCGCCACCGTTGAGGCGAATCTGTCGCCAAGACTCGAAGCCTTGGAGAATTGCCGATTCCCAGTCGGACATGGAACGTGCTTGGATTTCCCAGCCCTTGACGACAGATTTGATCGTCTTTAGCAGGTGATAATCAATGGAGCCGACGCCATCCAAAAAATTGTGTTCTCTGGCATAAGCGAAGATCAGGTGTGAAACCAATTCCTCGGCGATACCCGCGCGGGCACCATCTTCGACCTCATCCATTTTCGGAATGCTTTTTCGCTTGCATTTCAAAAGCTGCCGCATTCTCGGTGACCATCCGAGTACAGCGGCATAGGCGAAATGGAAAACGTCGTGGAAACGGTATCCGTCATCATCTGGCCAGTTGTCGGTCAATGAGTCGCCAACCTGGACTCCATTTACCTGAACCTCGACTCGTCGGTTGTCGGCAATATCCACCTCTCGAAATGCGGCTTCAAATTGACGAGGTAGTTGCTCATTAGACGGAAAGTCGGAATCGAAAAGATGAAAACCTTCACCGAGAAGTGTGCGACCCTCGTTCATTTCAGGCCACCGCTCGTGTACTTTTTCCAAATTCCGCTCCGCAATCTCTCCAAGGTCTAAGCCAAACTTTGATGCGACGTTGGCCACATACCAAAGCAGATCGCCTAGATCCTCCTCGACCTCGTCGCGGTATCGCAAATGTGCTTGCCCATCGCGGAGCTGCTTCTTGTATTCGGACAGGAGTGAACCGACTTCTCCGGCCAAACCTAGCAATGGCACGAGCACTGCTCGTTCATCCGTACCTGGTACCTGGTCCGATTGCGCAGCCAATTGTTGATAGCGTCGAATCTCCAAGGCGCACCTTCCATTCCAAGTAAAACCCGGAGTCCGGGCAGTTCGGAAACAACTTCATTTGTCGAACAGGGGAAATACTCGTCGACGCACTTTTTGTTTGTCGTGCGGATGTGTTCGAAACGCACCGTTATCAATTTTCCATTTCGGTGGGAAAAAGTAACAAATCGGTGCATCACGTGGATGAAACTTCTGCTTGATTCGCGTACGCCCTGAAACACCTGCAATTTCTGGATGGACAACTCGAGCGTATTTGTCCACTTCGCAGAATAAATTCTGCACATCAATCAATTGCAGGCGCCGAGACCCGAGCCAGGGAAATTCCAAGCCCAATCGGGAAAACTCTACTTCCTGACGTTCCGTGACCAAGCGAATTATTTCTGCCTCGCGCAACCCGCCAAAGTTACTGAAGCATTTCCGAATCCCATCTCGGGCTCCTGGACCCGGCATCACGAATTCCATTTCTGAAAAATCGATCAAAGTGCTGTAATTGATATCGATGGCATACTGAAACGCAAGGAAATCACCGATCGTTGGGTATGAACGCAGTAGCACGAATACCTCTTTGAGGCTTCGCGATTTTGCTATGGATTCGGCTAGGCGGTCGTCCAGCATCCGCTCGATCAGGCGGAGGTGTGCGAGGTGCTTGCGAGACGTGTGAAAAGCACTTCCGCCGGAGGGCATGATGTATGCCGCGGAGTAGATCGCTGCATTTTGCTTCGCGTGCGCTAAGACTTTGTCAAACCGCCTGATGGAAAAATTGGCAGTCGTTAGTGGACCGAACTCTTGTTCAAGAAGCTGCCAAGTCTCAATCTTATTGAAAAGTTTGAACAGGATGATCCGAAAAAATGTGTCGGCGATCGAGCGATTCTGATCGTAAATGACGTCGCGAATTAAGTACTGGCTTACACGATCAGATGCTCGATAGGCGTTCGTGAACTTATACCGAATGAGCACCTGGTCCTCGGTCCACGGCGGAGGCTCGTTCCGCATGCGACGAAGGAAAACCTGCTGGCGCTCATATGCAAACCGCCAAAACGTGTCATAGACCGGCGTCGGCGTGAGAGGCGCAAGAGAGGCAAAGCCACCGGACCGCGATTTCTTCTTTCGCTTAGTGCTCGACGTCCCTGATCTCAAAAAGAACTCCTCCTCGCGACTTAAAGCGGATTCCGCACTCATAGATCCCTCTCATGCGGCGGCCTTCAGTTCGGAAAGACGGTCTTGCAAGGAGCGCAACGCTGTTTTTGTCGCCCCGACAGTGGACAGGCGAGCGACGTTGGCAATGCACGACACGCGGAAGAGTTTAAGCTGCAGTTCGCACGCAAGGAACTGCCCGAGTCTGCAGAGACCGAGCAAATTCCCATAGCCTCGATCAAAAATATTTTGACCTCCATAGAATCCTGTCAACGTGATCCCTCCGCCATCAAGGCAGAGAGCAACCTGCTGCAAACATGGGAAGCCACGTTGACGCGAATGCGCATGGTCTCGAGTTGGGTCAAAAATGGCAATTTGCAGAGCCGTTGGCCGATGGTTTCCCTGGCGAACAGTTTCGATGACGTGCGCAAGTTGGTTCACCGGCTTTTCTTTTGAACCAGCTGGCTGATAAGCAATCATGCGGTGGAAATAGTGCCCCAGCCAGTTTCCTCGGCACTTTTTCACACGCGGCCAAATGGCCTCAAATCGTTGATATAGCGCCTCTGCGCCGTTTCGCGTTCCCTTGTTCCACAACGAAATGGGGAAAATAACATTCGCCGTCGTTTGCACCGACGATGCTTTGGGGAAGCCGCTGAGCGCCTCATCGACAATTGTGCGAACGCGATGATCTTCTTGCACACTTCCATCCTGTGCAAACTGCTCCACGCCGAAAATGGATGGAGCTATATGTTCGACACCGCGCTCCAACAAACGCTCAAAAGGAGCGAGCCACGCACCAGAGACGTTGTCGGCACTCGCTACGAACTGGGTCGCATTCATTCCGGAACTCCTTCGTCGAATCGAAATACGCTTAGGCCAGCGAATTCGCGTTTTGAAACGCGAACGAACGACGCCCACGCAGAACCTGGATCAAACACTCGCGCAAGGCCGGGACTCGTCGCTGTTAGAATTCGCCACTGACCAGCGCTATCCTTGTATTCTGTGACAACCTCGCCCTCCCAGCGGCAGCGCGGTGACACCAATAATAAGTCTCCGACTTCCAGGTCTACGGCACGATCCGTCCAACGCGAATCCACAACGAAGAGATTCGAGTCGCACCGCGCTCCAAGGATTTCTGATCGAATATCGAGTGGGCGGTGTTTTCGGAGGGCGGTCGCGACCGAGTCGCCGAAGAAGTGGTGATTTACCACCATCTGAGTTATCAGGGTGCTATAGCCAACTCCAAGCCACGTGGCGACGTTATACAGTTCGATTGGCGACGGCGATGACAACGACCATTCTCGCGACTGGAATCCATGGGCCACTGCCGTTTTCGGCATAAGCAACGCCCCGCCGAATGCGTCTGCAAGCACTTCTGCGGGGTCAGACCGACGAATCTCTTGCTTCTCCTCTGTAAGTTCGTCGTACTGCGTTCCATGGCCAAATACGTGATGTCCAAGTTCGTGGCTGCACGTGAACCGTCGTCTTCCACTCGGTCGTAGGGCAGAGATGACAATTACAGGTGACTGTTGGTTGAGATAAAATCCTTCCATTGACGGCATTTTTTCGAATCGCACATCCACTCCCCGGCGCTCCGCCAAATCATAGACGCAGAGGGATGCGTTTAAGGGAATTCCCTCTTGGGCCCGCATTCGTGCTGCGGCTTGCATTCCTTGCAAGACGATTTGTTTACGATTGATCATTGATTCCGTCTCTTTGCCGGCTTACGCAGCATTCGGATCAATTCTTCGAGTTTCTTAAGGTCTGATTCAGACCATTTACTGAGCTTTCTTGCAGCCAAAAGCACTTCTTCGGCATTTGCATCTGTGTCCGAGCCACGAACCAGCCATTCGACGCTGACGCGGTATAGAGCAGCGAATTCATCCAATTCCTCAGCGGCAATACGACGTCGTCCGGCCTCAATCTCCGAGACTGTTGGGCGATGAAGGTTTAATCGCTTTGCGACTTGACCCTGACTCAGGCCCGCGCGCTCCCGCGCTTCCTTAAGTCGCGCGGCAATCGTCTCACGTTCGTCTTGCGTCATACTGCCACCCTTTTCTTCGCTGCCTGCAACTTGAGCACGCTGTCGGTGATTTGCTTTACGCTAAGTGCTTTCCGACCATCGGGGCTTGTAAACACGCTGACGACACCATCAGAAAACGCACCTCCTAAATCCACGTCGAGCAGCACGGTGACTTCAACTCCATTCGGGCTATCGAAATCCTTGAGGTCCTTCAGGGGGACTGTATCAGCGGTGATCTCCGCATCTCGATATCCCCCCATGCTTCGAACCCTTTTGATGCAATCGATTACTACGCGTTGCACTTCTTCACGACTCATCGTGTCACTCCTAGCAGTGGTAAGAAAATCTTACCATTCGATACGGGCGTGTCAAGCTAACATGGACCGCGAGCAAATTAGCAGGTGTCGGGCCTTCGGCCCTGGAGGCATGTTTTGTTGTGGGAGCGCGTACCCAGCCCTGACGGACTGGGCGATTTCTTGGCGGGCCTCCGGCCCTGAGATGCGGGCGGTGGCATTTGGGAGCTGAGCCGGCGACAAATGGCGCGTTGGAGAAATGGCGAGAAGGCTGGCATTCCCTCCGGGATGCGGTGACCATTGGGGGTGAAAGTTTCCGGGGGTGTCGCTTCGCTCAACACCCCGGCTAATGGCTGTGAACCCTTTGGGTTCGATTGCCGGGAGATCGCATACGCCACAGCCGCGGGTGACGCAAAGCTGACCCGCGATCAATCGCGGGCCTAAAAGCAGAAGCCCCGTGAATGGGGCTCGGAGAGTGTCGGGCCTTTGGCCCTTGAGGCGTCGAGCCCGCACGCTCCCACGCAAAACGTGGGAGCGAGGAGATTGATCGGTTAACTGCTCGAACCCCTCACCCCCAGCCCCTCTCCCCGGAGTACCGGGGCGAGGGGAGCCCAGAAGATTCAGAGCTCCCCACTTTCAAAACAAACCCATAGAGCCGTCGGTTGTTGTTGGATGCGATGCGCGGAATTGAATGCGTTCTCGCAGCTCAGGTCGCTCAAGCGGCTGAGCCGCCTATATTTTGGGGTCTCCGGCCCTCTGGTTCCCTCGCTTACGCGTCGGGTTGTTGGGAATGACGCGGCAGTAGTCGAAGCGCATGGCGGACGGTGAAGCGTGAAGCAGGGGCCTCGTTCCTGCAAAATGGAAAAAAAGTTGCCGCTTTGTTGAGTAGCGGTTAACTTGGCTGTTTAAAGAATGAATGGGCGGTTTTTGGCGAACTTGGTTTTGGGGGCGGATGATGGGGAATCGATGGAGGGTGAGTTCGGGCGGGGGGCGGGGTG
>DASXLL010000275.1:0-23946 GCA_036496265.1 Pirellulaceae bacterium
AGCGTCGGCATCGTCGATGGCAAACCGTGCCTGGACCTCGACTACAAGCAAGACGTCGATGCTGAAGTGGATATGAACGTCGTCATGACCGGCAGCGGCCGATTTGTCGAGCTGCAAGGTACCGGTGAGGAGGCGACATTCGGCGACGACGATTTAAGCGCGCTAATCAAGCCCGCCAAAAGCGGCATTCGCGAATTACGAGATCTGCAAAAAAAGGCGCTGGGAAAAGCGTGGCCGTTCGGTTAGCGAAATCAGGTGGTAGCAGGCGGCGTGGTATCCGCGCTGTGCCGCCGCATCGCATCCAAAACTTCCTGGCGGTGCACGGGCACTTCGCTCGGAGCTTCGATTCCCAAACGCACTTTGTCGCCGCGAACTTCGACGACCGTGATGACGATGTTGTCGCCAATCACAATGCGCTCGTCGCGTTTTCGAGATAGCACAAGCATGCTAGCACCGCTTCCTGACCTTGGTGTCAACTCATGCAAACCTTTACCACCTCTAATTTTAGGAGGGATGAAGGGGCGGTTAAGCTTTGAAGTTAGGAAAGGCATTCGACAGCCAGAAGCTGTCGCAATCCGGTGGATCCACAATGCGAGTTATCCGATCATAAACCTTTAAGGCAAAAGGATTTATGACATCCACGGGCAGGCGGGACCCGGGCGTGGGGCGAAGCGCCAGCAAGTCGGGTGCCGCTTCAGGACACTTTGTCGCAAAGCAAAGGAAAGAATTGTCCGGCCATTGTTTGACCCTTAGGAATCGGCGGCACTCCACCTAATAGCGGCTCATCGCTATCGCTTTTTACACCGTCGCGGAATGCGTTGATCACTGTCGCTCGCCGCGGCCGCTCCACGCGGTTAGCAAAACTGCCATGAACCATCAGCGGATGGTGAAACGAGCATTCACCGGCTTTCAGCTCGATGGCGACGGGATGCGTGAACTGCTCCCACTGCGCCGGCGAAAGAACCTCCTTGATCGCGTCCATGTTGCCGGCCAACCCCGTGATCGGCAGTAGGTCCCAGCGATGACTACCAGGCACATAATGCACGCAGCCGTTGTCGCGCGTACTCTCATCGAGGCCGATCCAACACGTTAAGTGCGCCATCGGCTTCGTGCGCGTCCAATATGAATAATCTTGATGCCAGGCGACGACGCCGCCGTGCTTCGCTGGTTTGCAGAACAATTGATCGTGCCAAAAGCGAACGGCGCCATCGAGCAATTGACTCGCCGCTGTAGTAAACGCCGGATGCCAGAGAATGTCGTGAAACCCTGGACGAATCCGCCACGCGCCGAGGGCGTGAAAGAGCACCGTATCCGGCTTGGCCGATTCATTGGTGTGGTATTCGTACCACAGCTCATGGCCCGGATGCGTGGGATCGAAGAATTCGATCAGCTCCGCCCGGAGCTTGGCAATTTGTTCATCCGTCAAAATCCGCACGCCCGCCAAATAACCCTGCTCGTGATAAAACGCGACTTGTTCGTCGCTCAGCTTGAACTTCTGCCACTCGGACGCCGTTTTGGGGAGCGAAACGAGATCGCCGACAAGGTCGTGGCGGGTCGATAGGTCGATGCTCATCGAAAAACTCTCGCGACTGTTGCAGACATTCTTCAATGGGATAGCATGAGGGCATGAAAACCATCTGGCAATTGGTCACTTGTTATTTGCTTGTTGTTTTTAGCTTCATTGCCACGGCGGCCGAGCCAAAAACGGAGTTGCTCTGGCCCCAGGGCGCGCCGGAAGCAAAAGGTGACGACGCGAAAGACAAGCCGACGCTGATTATCTATCTCCCGGAAAAGCCGAGCGGCGTCGGAATCGTGATTTGTCCCGGTGGCGGCTATGGCGGTCTGGCCATGGACCACGAAGGCCATCAGATCGGCCGCTGGCTCAACGACAACGGCATTGCCGGCTTTATCTGTGACTATCGCCACCGCAATAAGGGTTATGGCCATCCCGCTCCGCTTCAGGACGCCCAGCGAGCGATACGCACCGTCCGCTCGCGAGCCAAAGAGTTCGGTGTCGATCCCACCAAGGTCGGCATCCTCGGCTTTTCCGCGGGCGGCCACTTGTGCTCGACGGCAGTCACGCATTTTGACAGCGGCGATTCAAAATCCGACGATTCCGTGATGCGCGAAAGCTCGCGGCCCGATTTCGGCGTGCTTTGCTATCCCGTGATCGCCTTCGATCAGCCGTTCACGCATAAGGGCTCGCAGAAGAACCTGCTCGGCGAAGGCGCCGCGGCCGATCAAGTCGCCAGTCTCTCGAATGAGCGGCAAGTCACCGACCAAACGCCACCCTGCTTCCTTTGGCACACCTGGGAAGACAAAGGCGTGCCGCCGGAGAATAGCGTCGTCTTTTATCAAGCGCTGCTCGCTCACAAGATTCCCAGCGAGTTGCATGTTTTCGAGAAAGGCCGGCATGGGCTCGGCTTGGCTAAAGACACGCCCGGCACATCCACCTGGCCCGACCTGTGCATTGCGTGGCTCAAAAACAGAGGCGTTCTGGCTCGCTAATTCTGGTGGCCTCCGGCAACGTTTGAAGCGAGCAAAGCCGTCATGTCTCACAAGCGGCGGGAAGAGCGGCGGCAGCGGCAACCCGCGCAAGACGGCGAAATCCGCTGGGCAGCGGTCTTGCGGGCGATCGTGCTTAGCGGCGGTGTTGCCCTGCTTGTGATCGCCGCGATGGTGCCAAGCGAGGCAGCCGTCTCCGGCGGAACCTATGCTCCACTCGCCGCCGGCTGGTGCTTGCTGCTGGTCATTTACGCCGCGTCGCTATGCTTGGATGAGCGTCCCGAGATACGCGTCGGCTGGACGGAGTTCACCGGCCTGGCGCTCGTCGGCTGGCACTCGCTCGCGGCGATGGTGTCGCTTGGTCATACCAATGGCCGACAGACGCTCAATGCCCACTGGTTGATTCTCGGCTATGGCCTGACCGCGCTCCTTCTGCGCCAGACCATTCGTACCACGAAAGAGGCCAAAAGCCTCGTCGCAGCAATGATTTGGCTAGCGACTCTGCTCGCCAGCCTCGGTTTGTACCAATACTTTTACAGCGCGCCTCTCCGACGCACCGAATACGAGCGCGACCCGGAAAAATTTCTCGAGGCCGAGCAGATTCCCACCGACAAAGATTCGCCGCTGCGGCAGCAATTCGAGAATCGCATCCGCAGTGTCGAGCCGCTCGCGACATTCGGCCTGACCAATTCGCTGGCCGGTGTGCTCGCGCCGTGGCTCATCGGCGTGCTGGCGATCGGTTATGCCTGCTTTCGCAGCGGCGGACAATGGCGCACGGTGATTGCGATGTTACTCATCGCCGCGATTCTGGCTGCTTGTCTGCTTTTGACGAAGAGTCGCACGGCTTACTTGGCGACAATCGCCGGCGTGGTGCTCTTGGCTTTATTCGGTGGTCGCAGGTCGCGTTCCTCTTGGCTGAATTGGCAAATTCCAGCCGGACTGGCCGCCGCAACTGTCGTGCTGGGGCTGGCCGCCGTATTTTTCGGCGGACTCGACCTCCAAGTGCTCACCGAAGCCCCTAAATCAGTCCTCTATCGCATCGAATACTGGCGCGCGACGGCCAAAATCATCGCCCAATATCCGGTATTTGGCTGCGGGCCCGGCAATTTTCAGGAGGCTTACACGGCGTTCAAGCTGCCCGAGGCCAGCGAGACACCAGCCGACCCGCATAATTTTCTCCTAGAGATCTGGGCCACGGCTGGAACGCCGGCTGTACTGCTGCTGCTCGCCCTGCTGGTTGCCTTCGCCGCCGACATTGCGGCGATTCAACATCTACGGAATGTCAAAACCCCGGTCGACGATGACCAACCTGTAGCCGACCCCAAATGGCTCGTGCTCGCCGGCGCGATGGTCGGTTTGCTCGTCTCGGCGCCGGTCGGCTCAGCACTCGGCTATCCGCTCGACAGCGTCAGCCTCACCTTGCGCTCGCTACCCCAAGTTTGGCTGCTCGGCATTCCGCTGCTGGCAGCGATCTGGTGGTCGCTCAATCGTTGGCTCGACTGTGAGCTCGACACTGGCGAATTGCCGCTGAGCGCGACGATCGTCCCGCAACTTGTCCTGCTCATCAATTTGCTGGCCGCGGGTGCAATGGTTTTCCCGGCTGTCATTTCCACGGCGTTGGTTTTAGTGCCGGTCGCCCTTTGCATCGCCGGCTTGAATGCGCGTCATGAAACAGTAGCTCGGACCAGCCCTAGATCACCAGCGCTGCCGATTCAGTTGAAGCCTTCGGTGCTCTTCGGCGGCTTGGCTCTGATCGGCGCGCTGCTGTTAACCGTGACGTGCTTCTATACCGAGTACTATCCTGTCCTCAACGGCCATCGCGCGCTGGCCGAAGCGATGTACCGCCTGGAAATCAAGGACTACCGCGAAGCGCCGGGAAAGCTGATCGCGGCAGCCGAGGCCGACAGCCTCGCGCCGGAGCCCCGCCGCCTGTTGGCCGAGCTGCTGCTCGGCCGCTGGGAAGCAACCGAATCGCCGCACGACTGGCAAGATTTTTCTGAAACAGCTGACGCTTACCGCCAGCTCGATCCGCGTCATCACGCCGCTTCGTACACCCGCGGGACGTGGTTTTTAACGGCCTGGAAAAAGTCCGGCCACCGCCAGGACCTCGACGTGGCGCTCGCGGCCTTCCGCGAAGCCATCCAGCGGTATCCCAATCACGCCTTTTATCATGCACAATTGGCTTGGGGGCTGCATTTGGCCGGAGACGATGCCGCCGCCCGCAAGGAAGCCGAAATCGCACTGAATCTCGACCAAAAGATGCCCCATCAAGAGCAAAAATTGGCCCGCCGGCACGTGGCCGACCCCGACCCAAACGCCAAGCCGCCCCGGGCGTTTCTGGTCGAGAACGCCGAACAGACGGCCCAGCGGCTGCGTATTATCGCGGTGGAGGAAAAGCCATGAAAGCCACCATTTTTGGAATAATCGCTCTCGTTCTGGGCATTGCCACGGGCGTCGCCTGGACGCGGCAGGAATTCGCCCACGAGGCGGTTCCCGTCGATCTCACTCCGGTGACCATAACCAAGGCTGGCAAGCCGAGCCGGCCAACAATCGGCCCTAAGGTCACGATCGTCAGTGGCGAGCGCCATGACTTCGGCGCGATGGAGCGAAACGCCCACGGCAAGCATGCCTACATCGTCCGCAACGACGGCGACGCGCCGCTGGAGCTTTCGACAGGTCAGGTGAGCTGCGGTGTTTGCATCAAAGTGTTCGCGGTTGCGAAGCCAATTCTTGCGCCTGGCGAGCAGACGGATGTGCATATCGAGTGGGATGTGAAAACAGGCGACGCGAAATTCGAGCAATCGGGCCCGCTGAACACAAACGACCCGCTGAAGCCGTCGGTCCATCTTTCGCTCACCGGCCAGGTGATCGACAACGTGCGCGTCGATCGGCCCGACGTTCACTTCCACGACCTCTCGCCGAGCGAGTCCGCCACCGCCAGCGTCAACGTCTATGCCTTCAAGGAAGGCGATTTCAAAATTGAGTCCACTGATTTTACCATTCCCCGCGTGGGCAGATTCCTCGGCGCAAATGTCACACCGCTCACCGATTCCGAACTCGCTAGCGAGCCGAAAGCCAAATCCGGATACAAGGTGACGATCGACGTGAAGCCCGGCTTGCCGCAGGGCGATTTCGAGGACACGTTGCAAATCACGACGAACCAAACCACCGACCCGCTGTCGGTGAAAGTCATCGGCAACATCGCCAGCGATATCTTGCTGATGGGGCCGAACGTCATTCGCGAAAAATCGCTGATCAACCTTCCCGCGATTTCGCAAGCGACTGGCAAGAAGCACACAGTCTATCTCATCGTCAAAGGCCCGCACCGCGACGACACCAACGTCACCATCGACTCGATTGAGCCGAAAAAGGACTTTTCCGCAACGCTCGGCGAGCCGATTCACGACACGCCGAAGACGAAGCGCTATCCCATTACCATCGAAATTCCGCCCGGCGCCGCTCCCGGCACCTACGGCGACGGCTCTTACGCCCATATCCACGTGAAAACCACGCATCCCGAAATCAAAGACATTGATATTCGCGTCCGCTACGTCGTTCGGGAATAATCTACTCCTTATTAGCCGGGACCAAACTTGGTCCCGGAAGCCGGTTTTCATCAAGGACGATCATGCCGCGCGTTTCTACCGCTATTCGCCTTTCACGCTTGGCACCCCTCATCTGTGTAGCGCTATTGGCGATTGGCGGGTGTGAAAAACCAGCGGCCCAGCAGCAAACTACGCGAAAGGAGCGTGGGTTTCAGCCGGGACCGGGTGAACCTCTCGAAGAATCGACTCAGCCGGCCGTTGCGGCCGCGCCGGCCGCTCCACCTGCCCCAGTCGCTTCCGCTGCCTCCGAACCGTCTGCTCCTGCCGACGCTCCACCGCCCAAGCCATCCTTTGCCGATTGGCCCAAGCCCACCGCTGTCATCGTCGCCACCGGGCAATTGATGGGCTATATCGAGCCCTGCGGCTGTTCGGGCCTGGAAAACCAAAAAGGCGGCCTCGCGCGGCGGCACACACTCATTCGGCAACTGGCCAACGATCGCGGCTGGAATGTCGTGCCGCTCGACGTCGGCAGCCAGGTCAAACGCTTCGGCAAGCAGCAGGAAGTGAAGTTTGCCAGTGTCGTGCAGGGCCTGCGGACGATGGACTACCAGGCGTTTACGCTGGGTGAAGGCGATCTGCGCCTCACTCCCGGAGAATTGCTCGCGGCACTCGCCAGTAATGACGGAACCATTCGCGAAGTCGTGGATAGCAACGTTGCCGTGCTCGCGCGAGACCTAATGCCCAGGTCGCTGGTCGTCGAAGCGGGCGGCCTCAAGATCGGCGTCACGGCGGTTCTCGGCGAAAAATTCGAGCAGCGGCTGCGCGGCGATGAGCTCGTGCATCAGCCGCCGGCGACGGCGCTCGCAATCGCGATGAACGAGTTGCAGTCGCAAAAGTGTGATTTCTACGTGCTGCTCGCTCATGCGCCGATCGAAGAAGCGCGGGCGCTGGCCAAGGAATCACCGATTTTCGATCTGGTCATCGCCTCCGGCGACACCAATCTGCCGACGCACGAATTGGAGGCGGTCGAAGGAACTAAAGCCAAGCTGATGCAAGTCGGCCTGAAGGCCATGGATGCGGGTGTCATTGGTATTTATCCGGGTCAGGATCCACCACTGCGCTATGAAAGCGTCCCGCTGGATTCGCGATTCGCCGATTCACCCGAAATGCTGAAGCTGCTGGCCGATTATCAAGACCAGCTTAAGGAATTGGGGCTGGAGGAACTCGGCGCGAAACCCCAGCCGGCGCCAAGCGGCCGAAAATTCGTTGGCAGCGAGACCTGCGGCGAGTGCCATGCGAAGGCCCTGGCCAAATGGAAGGAAACGCCGCATTCGCATGCGACGCAGTCGTTGGTTGAGCCGCCGAACAGCCGGGCTTCAATTCCCCGTCATTTCGATCCCGAATGCATTAGCTGCCACGTCACCGGCTGGGAGCCACAGCAGCACTATCCGTTCGAATCAGGCTATCTAAGCCTGGAAAAAACGCCCGCTCTAACCAATGTCGGCTGCGAAAACTGCCACGGACCGGGCAGCGCCCATGTGGCGGCCGAAAACAGCGCGGGAAGTCTTTCAGCCGACCAGATTTCCAAGCTTCGCGAGTCCATGCGGCTGCCCCTGGCGGGCGAAGCTGCCGAGAAGAAATGCGCGGAATGCCACGATCTGGATAACAGCCCCGAGTTCCACAAAGACGGGGCATTCGAGCGGTATTGGAAAAAGATTGAACACCTCGGTAAAGATTAGTAGACCGTTCAAGAGCAGATTTGGGCTAGCACCGGACTCGGCACACAAACCCGAAGCGTGAGCGAGGGGCTTGGCAGCCAAAACGCCCAAATCTTGGCAATCTTCATCCCAAAAAGTTGGATTGACTGACTACTAGATTGCCAAAAGTCTAACGCAGAGGCGCAAAGGCGCAGAGGACGGACAGGTTGAATTCTCCGCGCCTCCGCGTGAGATTTCTTCAGTTTGGATTTTTGGCAGCCCCAAGTTGCTGCAGCAGAAACTCCGTCATGGTGGCCGGCTGATCGGCGGCGGGTTTGATGTTGAGCGCGGGAATGTTGCCGATAGCGAGAATTCCGATCTCGTCGCAGCGTTTTTTGATCGCCTCGGCGTGCTTGGGATGGTGCAAAAGATGACCGCGATCGGTGACTTCTCCGGCTTCGCGCGTTGTGACGACGTACACGGGCGCGTCGCCCTTGGAAATCAGGCCGTGCATATCGCAGTCGGTTCGCCAGCGCTGGCCGATCGGCTGCGTCAACTCGTCGAGCGACTTCAAACCGTAGAAGCCGGCGTAATCTTCGCCTTTTTGGAATCGATCCGACGCTTCGCCGAAAAGTTCTTTCCATTTGAGGATGTCGTAGGAGAACTGGCAGCCATTGGCGCCGGCGGCCACGATACGAGACGATTCGCGGAGGACCGGATCGGCATTGTTCGGATCGGCCAGGTCGTCGTGAAACGCCAGCCACAGCGAGGTCCCGGCGCCGGCGGACCCGCCATAGGCCGCGATCCGCGGTTTGTCGATGTTCCATTCTTTATCCTTGCTGCGGATGAACTGAATCGCCCGCGCACAATCGCGAAGAACGTCCTGAATTGGCGTATACGTGCGATAGCGATAGTTGATCGAAGCGAACGACGCGCCAGCATCGAGGCATTCACGAATCGTGCGGTCGTCGCGGGATTTCGATTTGTCGCCGGCGACAAAACCGCCACCGTGAATGAAGACGACGACGGGAGTCGGCTTGTCCGATTTGGCTTGCCAGAAGTCAAGGACGTTCCGCTCGTGAGGACCGTACGAGACATTCTCGAAAGTGGGCGGCGGATTGCTGCCATTGTTTGCGGCAGGTGCTGGCGGTGTGGCAGTGTCACTCTCCGATTTGGCCTTCGCTTTCCCTTTGCCTTTCTGCTGGGCAAGATATCCGCGGGCTTCTTGCATCGTGAGGATGCCGTCTTTGTTGGCGTCGGCGGCGGGGTATTGCTGCAGCGCCTGCTTCAGACGCTCATTGTTGGCCGAGGTTTGCCCTTCGGGCGCTGCCTTCTCTTGGGCGAATGAGATCAAGCAGACGAGGCAGATGGCGCACGCGATTGACGCGAGGCGGGATTTCATGGATGGCTCACTTTCGAGACTTCGGGAGCAGGTTTGCTCCGGCTATTTTAATGGACGGTTACAATAAATGCCGCGCTTTGACTTCCAAGTAGGAATTTACCAGAGGCGCGGTCATCTCTTCAGGAAAAACGTCGAGCGCCAGTACGCCGCGGTGCGTAAGGTCGCTCAGGACTTGTCGCCGCCAGAGCAGGATTTCGCTGGCGGCTGCCGCTTGATAGAGCTGCTCATCGCCCGTCGGATCACGGTCAGCAGCATCGAACAGGCGATGGTCCCGCAGAATGACGCCGAGTGGCAGATGCTTGCCGACGAGGTTCCGCAAATAGCCTTCGATCTGGTGGGCATTGACTTCGTCGATCACGTTCGTGATCAGCACGACCAGCGATCGTTTCTTGCAGTGCGTGTTCAGATAAACGAACGCATCGTCATACCGGGATTCGACGAGCTCCGGGAAGCGATCGAACGAGGCGTGCAGGAGTTGATTCATCTGCTTCATGCCCCCGCGCGGCGGCACGAACCGCAGAACATGGTCGGAAAACGCAATCAGGCCGACGGAGTCGCCCTGGCGGAGGGCGACATAGCTGAGCATCAGTGCGGCATTGAGCGCATGATCGAGCAACGACAGCCCGGCCGCTTCGTTCGTCATCAGGCGGCCGCAGTCGAGCAGGAAGATGATTCGCTGGCTCTGGCTAGTCTGAAAATCTTTGACAGTCAGCTTGAGGCGGCGGGCGGAGGCTCGCCAATCGATAAACTTGTAGTTGTCGTCGAGCGTGTAATCGCGGAGCCGCTCGAAATCGTTTTCCAGGCCCACGCGGCGCGTGCGGCGAACACCCATCAGGCTCAGGCGGTTCGTGCGGGCAAGAATCGCATATTCGGCGAGCTGCTTCATGTCGGGATAGACGTTCAGCTCACTCACTTGCGGATAGGACAGCAGCTTTTGCCACAGGCCAAGCCGGCTGCGGACGCGGAGATTGATTTGATTCAATGAGAACGCACCGCGGCGAGTGGCTTTGATCTCGTAGTGGACCGTCGCTCGGCTGCGCGGCGCGAGCCGGAGCATGAACTCGGCCGGCGTCGCCTGAAATTCCTGGGGCAAATCATCGCGGACCCACGCTGCAAGCGGGCGCGAGCTGAGATTGCTGATGGAGAGACCGATTTGATGGCTTTTTTGAACGGAAACGACGCGCGTTGTTTCACGCTCGACGGCGAAGGCCCGTTTTCGTGGCAGCGTCGTCAGGTCGAGAATCGCGACGAGCGGAATGAGGATGTCGATCAGGCCGATGATCGGTAGCAGGGCGGGCTGCAAGAGCAACGCGAGCGCGAGAATGCACGGAATGCCGAGCAGCACGACCAGCGGCGTGTGTGGGTAGATGCGCTTCCACCACGCCAGGATCAAGAGCGGTAGCGCGCAGAGAATGACTAACAGGCCGGCGGATCGGACCAGCAAAGGGCTCGCGTCGCGGATGATGTCGGCGAGGCTGTTCATTCGTTCTGGATTCAAAGCCGCGGAACAAAATCGAAACGTTGATTGTAAGCCGCCGACGCGGTAGATGTTATGCTTGTTAAAAGCGAGGTACGGCTATGGATCGAGCGGCGGCTTTGGCTTTGGTTCACGAGTACACGCAATCCGAATCGTTGCGGCGGCATATGCTGGCGGTAGAGGCGGCGATGCGCGCCGTTGCCCGGAAATTCGGCGAGGATGAGGAGAAGTGGGGAATCGTCGGCCTGCTACATGATTTCGATTACGAGCGGTGGGCCGATCCGCCGGATCATCCACTGAAGGGAGCGGCCATTTTGACGGAGAAAGGCTACCCCGCGGATGTGATCTACGCGATCAAGTCGCACGCCGACTATTTGACCGATTGCCCCCGCGTGAATCGGATCGACAAGGCCCTCTATGCCTGCGACGAATTGGCCGGCTTCGTGACGGCGTGTGCAATGGTGCGGCCCGAGCGGTTGGCGGGCATGCAGGCTTCGAGCGTGAAGAAGAAAATGAAGTCGAAAGGCTTTGCGGCGAGCGTCAGCCGCGATGACATGGTTCGCGGGGCGGCCGATTTAGGCGTCGAGCTGGATGAGCATATTCAGTTTGTGATTGAGGCGATGACGGGGATTGCGGGGGAGTTGGGATTGAGTGCTTCTTGAATGCGCGGCGCGAGATTCGCAGCGACGGAGTTCGGGAACACTAATCTACGCTAATCCGCACTAATGAAGAGATGGTTTTCGAGTCGTGCAGTCGGCCCCACTCTATTTTTGATTAGCGATGATTAGTGCTGATTAGTGTTCCGGTTTCCTGATCGTGAGGATATCAACGATGACAACGCAAACTGCGACGGAATTGACGAAAAAGAAGTGCCAGCCGTGCGAAGGCGGCGTCGAGCCGGTGCTCCCGGAAGACGCGGCGGAGCAAGTGGCTAAGCTCGACGGCTGGAAGCTGACCAGTGACGGCAAGATGATTCGCAAGGAATGGGTCGTGAAGGATTTTTCAGCCGCCATCGACTTCTTTAAGCGCGTGGCCGATGTCGCCAACGCCGAGGACCATCATCCCGATCTCCACCTCACTGGCTATCGCAACGTGGCGATCGAACTCTCCACGCACGCAATTAAAGGGCTCAGCGAGAACGATTTCATTTTGGCGGCAAAGATTAATCAGCTGCCGGTGGAGCTGAAGAAGCAGAAGTAACCGGTACCAGACCACGAGCGGGCGCGCCTCGGGCAACCGCATCTCGGTTCATGAGCCGGCACAATCATGGGAAATCAACCAAGTCCAGAATATCGGGAAAGTCTGGCTTCACGTGGTGGATAAGTTTCGTGTCTGCTGTGATGAATTGAACCTGTTGCTCCTCCGCCAGTGCGACATACTGGGCATCGTAAAACCAGGGTTTTCGCCAGACATTACAGAAGCCTGCTGCCCGACGGAGAAGTTGACGCGTTGACAAAAGTTGTGGGCAATCCTGCAACAAAGCAGCGAGAAGTTTTGCAGGTTCTCCGGACTTCAAAATACCTTTTGCTTCGGCTCTGAAGAGCGCATGCCCGCATTCGATTGGAAAGAAATCAGGAGCAATGAAATCGTCGTCGCCTTGCCGGGCCCGATCCCGAAGCCGTTCAGCCTTATCTGAATTGACCTCAGGAAGTACCCATTTGAGTGCGACGGACGAGTCGAGGACGTACCTCATGCGCACTCGCGAGCTTCTCGGACGAGCTCCGTGGCGATATTCAAAGTTCCATGCTTCTTACGAATATCTTCGCGGATTTGTCGGGCCTGCTCGTCGAGCTTCTTGCGCAAGTCCGGACCAACGCGGTTGCCTTTGGCCAATAGTTCGCAAACCTCTTGGAGTTCTTTATCTGGTTCAGAATCTTTAATGCTCATTCCTATATTTTTCGTTCTTTCAGTACTCGCGTCAACAGAAACGAGGCGCGTAATGTGGCCAAAACTCGTTAGACAAAGTTGTTTACAGCAGCGCTAGCGGATTTTCGCGGGTTTTGAGGGGGAACGTGGCCAGGCCGCCTGTGCGGTGCGATTCGAACACGGCCGAGATCATTTCGATCGTGGTGCGAGCTTCGTACATATCGCACTCGGGGTCCCGGTCGTTTTCGATCGCCGAAAACAGGTCTTGCACGATGGCGCGGTTGCCGGCGGGAATGCCGCCGTCTTTGAGCGGCTCGGGCTTGCCGATGCCGGCGCTGGAAACGGGCACCCAATTGGCTTTGCCGCGGCCGGGGGACCAGAGCGGATCGGCCAGCAACTGCACATTGGGCAAATAGCCGAACGGGTAGTCGATGATGCCTTTGCTGCCGAAGATTTGCAGGCCGAAGCGGCCATCGCCGCCGGCGCCAGCAGATTTTTGCGAGGAGAAATAGGCGGTGACGCCGCTGTCGAGGCCAAACATCGCATCGACGCGGTCACCGGCGAGCGGGCCGAGGCCTTCGTTCCCCGGTTTCACGTCAGCTTTCGTCACCGGCTGGCCGTTTTGGGTGACGCGGGCCGAGCACCATTTCGGATCGCCGCCGAAATAATTGACGAGGTTGAAGACGTGACAGCCAAGGACCCACAGGTCTTCGCTACCGCCCCGCTGGTCTTCCTTGCCGCGTCCGCGAATTTCGAGCACCTTGCCAAGTTGGCCCGAGTCGATGATCTCACGGACGACTTGCAGCTTGGGGCCATAGCGCGATTGGTGAGCGATAGTCAGCTTCACGGTTGTATTTCCCGGACCAGTGCGCTTCTCGCAGGCCGCGATGATCTGGTCCGCTTCGGCCGGCGTGCGGCAGAACGGTTTTTCGGTAAAGATGTGAATGCCGCGTTCGGCGGCGGCGACGGCCATATCGCGATGCTGGTCGAGATGCCGCGGGCAAATGGCGACGATCTGCGGCTTAGCCTCGTCGAGCATTTGGCGATAGTCGGCGTAGGCTTTCGCAACCTTCAATCGCTTGGCGGCATCCGCGCGACCTTTTTCGTCGGCATCGGAGACCGCGACGATTTCGCAGCGGTCAGGAAACTCCAACCACACATTATCGAGGCCGTGGCCATAGTTGCCGCGGCCGGTGTGGCCGATGACGGCGATGCGGTATTTAGCCATACACAACTTTCAAGATCCAAGAACCAATTCCAATTTGAAGGCAGCTTACGTATCGGCGGTGGGTTGAATTTTCACATGCTGCCCGAGATGATCGGGCACTTCAAAATCCTTCGTGCTCGTGCCTTCGGGGATCGTGAAGTCGATGTCGATCCACTCGTTGAAGATTTGCTTGCCCTGGCCCCAACGAGGGATGCGGACGCCGTCGAAGCCGCTGATGCGAAGCGTGTAATGACCGGGTGGAATGCCGGGCGGCATCTGGTGGGCCGAGTCATAGACGCCGTCCTTGATTTGCAGCACGCGAATCTCGCCCTGGCCAATGTCGGGCGTGAACGAGATGAACCCCGCCGGCACCGGCTGACCTTTGAAGGTGACTTTGCCCGAAAGCTGAGCCATTTTCGGCTTCGACGAGCAGCCGGCGAGGATTATTACGAGAACCAGAGCGATTCGATTCAAGACACGCATCAGTTGGCCAAGCCCAGGGAAGGTTGACGATTGCCACATGCTAACAGACATTGCACGGATTGCAAAAGTTTCTCCGGCCCACGTAACCGTTCAACATTCCATGCGCTCTCTAAGTAAACTCGCATTTCGATTTACACTAACCCGAAGCGTAAGCGAGGATAAATCGCAGTTTCGATTTACACTAACCCGAAGCGTAAGCGAGGGTAAATCGCAGTCCCTCCCTTACGCTTCGGGTTGGTATGCCAGCCAAAATATTCCGCGGGTTCAGCTAGCGACAATCATATTTATTCTATGGGTTCAAGCTTTCGGCCTCGCTCAAACGATTCGCACCATCGCCGGCACAGGCAAGCCAGAGAATAATGGTGATCACGGCCAGGGCACGGCAGTCAACATCGGCGACCCGTTCGGCGTCGAACTCGCCTCGGACGGCTCGCTTTATATCTGCGAAGTCCGCAACCACAGGCTTTGGAAGCTCGCTACCAAAAACGAGCTGACGGTCGTGGCCGGCAACGGGACAAAAGGCTATTCGGGCGATGGGGGACCAGCGACGAAGGCTCAACTAAACGAACCCTACGAAGTCCGCTTCGACACCGCCGGCAACATTTACTTCGTCGAGATGCAAAACCATCTCATCCGCAAGGTCGATGCCAAAAGCGGCAAGATTAGTACCGTCGCCGGCACCGGCGAAAAAGGCTTCAGCGGCGACGGCGGCCCAGCGACGAAAGCCCAATTCAGCACGCCACACAGCATCGCGCTCGACGCGCAAAACAATATCTACATCGCCGACATCGCCAACCATCGCATTCGAAAAATCGATGCCAAGACCGGCATTATCGAGACCATCGCCGGGAACGGCGAACGACTTCCGCCCGTCGATGGCCAAACTGCCGCTGGCAAGCCCATGATCGGCCCGCGAGCGTTGTTTATCGCTGGCGACACGCTTTGGATCGCCCTTCGCGAAGGCCATTCTGTCTGGCGCATGAGCCTGAAGACCGGAATCATCAATCACGTCGCCGGCACCGGCAAAAAAGGTTACACGGGCAACGGCGGACCGGCCAAAGACGCGACCTTCGACGGCCCCAAAGGCATCGCGTTAGGCCCAGACAACTCCATCTACATCGCCGACACTGAAAACCACGCCATCCGCAAGATCGACGGCAAGAGCGGCATCATTACGACCATCGCCGGCCGCGGGCCCCAGCACAAGGGCTATTCCGGCGACGGCGGCCCCGCGATCGAAGCCACCATGGACCGGCCTCATGGGATTTGCGTCGGCCCCGACAATGCCGTTTATATTGGCGACACGCTCAATCATCGCGTGCGCATTGTGAAATAAGGTCAAAGTTCAAGGTTCAAGGTTCAAAGTTGAAGTGATCCTAAACTTTGAACTTTGAACTCGGAACATTGAACTTTCAAATCCCCAGCGCCTTCCGCTTCTCCTCCACAAACTTCACATGATGCCGAATATGGTTCGCCCCGCGCTCCACTAATTGCGCGAGCGTCAGCGGCCCCGCAGCCGAGTGATTTCCAATCCGGTCAAAGTCCGCTTCCTTCAGCGTCCGCAAGATCCGGCTGACCTGCGCTCGAATCGAGCCGATCACCTGCAGTTCGTCCTCCAACTCCCGGCTGTGATAAACCAGGCCCTTGGCGAACAGGTTTTCGTCGCCATCCGGCAGCGTTGGCCGCTCCTCGGCGATGACCCGCTTGATTCGGTCCGCTGTGACGATTTCAAAATCGGCAATATGGCAGACGACCTCCAGCGTGGACCACTTGCCCGCTACGGGGCGCGCCAGCATCTGCTCCCGCGTCATGCCCTTCATCACGTCGCGCAACAACTGCGGCCCCGCGGAATAGTCGCTAATCAATTGGTCGTATTTCATCGGTAGGGTGGGCTGTGCCCACCACCCCTCTCGGATATCTGACTTCTGATCTCTATTGGGTTGCCGCCCGCTTCCACACCGTCAACGTCACCTTCGATCCCGGCTGGCTTTCAAACGCTTTCGGCCGCTCGCCGAGTCCTGGAAGCACATAGCAAATCGTCAACACGCCGCCGTCCAATTTGACGATTCCGAGCGCCGGCTTGCCCTTCAAATCGCCCTCGGTGCCGATCATCTCGATTTCAACCGGCGATTTCGACGTGTCCAGCGTATACGTGCTATCAAATAGCACTTGCTCGCCGAGTTGCGTCTTGAACCCGCTGGCCGTGAGCGTCAGCCGCAATTGCGATGCCTTTTCGTCCGGGATTTTTTGGCCGCCATTGGTGGCTTCGACGCACGACCAGATACCTTCGATTGCTTTGGGGTTCACGGAATCGGCTCCATACGAAGCAGAAGCGATGCCAAACATAGCCACGTAAATTATGAGTAGACACTGTTTCACAAAGTTCTCCTGGCTCAGAGTGTAGCATTCTACGACCGGCAAAGCTTACTTCGGCAGCCGATAAAAATCGCGAATCACGCCCCACGCCTCCGCCGGCGTTTCGGCATATTGGATGAGCGAAAGGTGCTCATCGCGAATCGTCCCCTCATCGGCCAGGAACTGAAAATCGACCACCCGGTCCCAATACTCGCGGCAATAGAGCAGCACGGGAATCGGCTGCATCCGATTCACCTGCCGCAGAGTCAGCACCTCAAAGAGCTCGTCCAGAGTGCCAAATCCGCCGGGAAATACGACGAGTCCTTTGGCCCGCAGCAGGAAATGCATCTTGCGAATTGCGAAATAGTGGAATCGAAAGCACAAGTCCGGCGTGATGTAAGCATTCGGCAGTTGCTCTTCGGGCAGCGTGATGTTCAGGCCGATCGACTTCGCGCCGACATCGTGCGCCCCGCGATTCGCCGCCTCCATGATGCCCGGCCCGCCGCCGGTAACGATGGCGAAGTCGCAACGGCCGCGAACCTGGCAAGCACACGAAACAAGCCGTGAGAATTCTCTTGCTTCGTCATAAAAATGTGCTTTGGCCAGCACGCGCTCGGCCCGCGCGACCGCCCGTTGCTGCACTGTGCTCGATGGATCGGCCGCCAGATTCGTCTTCGCCTCTGCCAGCCGCCGCTCGGCCTCGGCCCGCTCGACAATCTGCGTCCCCCCGAAAACCACCAGCGTCGAGGTGATTGCATGATCCTCCAGCAATAACTCCGGCTTGAGCAGTTCCAGCTGCAGCCGCACCGGCCGCAGCTCCGGCCGCTTCAAGAATGCCGTATCATCCTCGGCCAGCAAATAATTTGGAAACGGTGCTTGCGATTTGGAGTTCGGATCGGGCGTCATGGCGGATCGATCTCTTGGGTGGGCGGGACCGGAAGAATTTCCGCCGGCGGCATTGGCGCTTCCGGCTGCATGACCGGTGCCGTCTCGGCGTTCGCCTCTGAATCAATAGCTTGTGGCGGCTCGTCGCGCGGCTGCGGTCTCGATAATAGCCGCCCCGCGATCAGCCCGAAAATCCAAATCAACCCCGTCCACAGGGGCGTCGGCTGCCAGCCCAGCACAACACCGACCGCGCAGCCGAGCGCAATCAATGCCTGCGTGCTCCACGGATTCGTTTCACGGCCACGAATCAGACGAATCCACAAGCCGCTCAATACGCCGGCCGCGAGCCCCGCGACTCCGTCAATCAGCCCAGCCGGCCAGCCCGCCATCGGCCCATCCGCGGCCGGCAGCATTCTCGTTTGCGGCCAAATGAGCGGAACGACAAAACCGAGGAGAATTACGGGCAAAAACATGCTCGACGGAACTGCAAACCCATCCGCCGCGATCAAAATTGCCCCGACGAGCGTCGTGATGAGCACGACGTGCATCGCATACAGGCACCAAAACGGTGGGCCATCATGCGGCGCAATTCGAGTGCGCGGAACGTAATCGAGCGTGAAGCCGAGCCCGACCGGCATCACCTGCTCACTGGCGAGCACGACCAGAAACAACGTCGCCACTGTCAGCTCGACGAAAAAATACCGCGACGAAATCCTCCCCCCGCAATCGCGGCACTTCCCGCGCAGCACCAACCAACTCAAAATCGGAATGTTATCGCTCAGCCGAATCGGATGGCCACAACGTGGGCAATACGACCCCGGATACGCCAGATTTTTGCCGCGCGGCAGCCGGTACACGACGACATTCAAAAAACTGCCGACGGTCGCACCGAGACAAAACAACCACGCCCACAAAAAGCCCTGCGCCAGCGCCTCCATGGCCCACAGCGGCAGTAGCGGATCGTGAATACCGGTTTCGGCAGCGAAATCCATTTCCGAAACCTAGCCGCGGCTTCGAACGAGGGGGAGAGGGGGCGATTGGGAGAGAGGGAGCAAATCTGCGTGTTCTCCCCCTCGCCCTCTCTCCCACTCCACCACTCTGTAAGCACACGGCTCATTCCGACCGATACACCGGCCGCGTCGCCGGCGTCGGCTGCTCCCGCGCGATCGCGTCCGTCCATAGATCGACGTCGGCCTGCTCCATGTGTCCTTTGGCGGTGCGCGCGTCCACATAGCCCCAGCGCTCGATATCGACTAGATATTGCGCCCGGCTGAGGAGCGTTCCCTGACAAATTCGTTCGGGCGGCTCGGGGGTCTCGATCTCCGTCCGCAATCGGCCAATCAGTTCTTCCAGTACCCACGCCGGGACGATTTCCCGCTCGCTCGGATAGATGAATCCAAATAGCACCAGATGGTTGAGCAGTAACCGCCAATACGGTCCAAACCGATCGATCAGCCGCCGCCAATCCATTTCTCGGCCAGAGCCGCGGATCAAATGGGCGATATCGCCGCCGTCGAATCGCTCGCGTTCCATCACGAATGCCTTCGACCAGATCGTCTCCTCTACTGGGCAAAGCAGCACGCGGTGTTCGAAAACTTCGCCCTCCACGGCGTGCTCGAACCAGCCGTCATCGACCCGCGCCACACCATTGCCCGAGCCAAAAATCACATCGATGCAATTCTCGCCGCTATAGGCCTTGCCGAGCCAATGCGGAAACATCAATTCCGTGGCATACCGGGCATTCGCCAGCGTCTCCAGCGTCCGTTGCGAATCCTCCGGTCGCACGAAGATATCGAAATCCTTCGTATGCCGCTCCAGCCACGTGTGCCGTGCATACGAATAAGCCCCGCCCACCAGAAACGGCACATCCGCTTCCTCGAGATATCGCATGGCGCTCAAATAAAAATCGCGGCTCACCGGATCGAGAGTCGTGCCGCCGCTTGCCACAGCTATCATCGCCCCCTCACTTTTCTACTCACTTTGCTTCGCGCTCGACTAGAAGACGCAAAGGCCGTGCCGCAAGATGTCAGGCGAGCGGAAGGCCTCAGCCTTCCAGTGTTTGAGGCGAAAAAACAGGCTTGGCGTCACTGACGCTTCCTATGCGATAAGGCTTTATTTCAACCCCGCCGATTGCTGCTGCTCCGCCAGCCGGATTTTCTGCTGGCGATGCTTCTCGTGCGTTTCCAGGTTGAAGCCAGCATGGTTTTCCAGGCCCGGAATGCCCCGATATTGGGCCTGACAGCGATAGCACTGCAGGACGTTGCCAACAGCAAAATACAGCACGACATCGATCAGTGCGGTCGCGAACAGAACGGCATACGTCCAATATGGTTTATGGTAGGCCCAGAAAATCGAGCTGCCGACAACGCCCGCGACGACGATGGCGATGCCCAGCGACTGCGAAAAATCTTTGCGGATGAACAACTCCTTGCTGGGGCAAACGAGGCACCGCTGAAGTTCGTCGTTTTGCACCGCCCCGGTCGTCGGCCAAGTCTGATGGCAATGCGAGCACGAAATCCTCTCCGTCTCCGGGGCAAAACCCGCCCGGCTGATCTCATGACAATGCGGACAACGAAAAGCAATGTTCATTTCAAACAGGATACAGCGTTTCCGCCGACAAGAGTTGGCTCGTCAGCTCACCGATGAAGGTGAGAATGACCGCCGCGTAGAGAATTCCTGTCGCACTTTGCGTGTTGGGGATTTTTAGCGTTTGCCAGGTAAGGCCGGCGAGAATGAGGGTGCCAACGAGTCCTGAGAGCCAGCGCAAGGCCAGAAACATCGTCCACGACTGCGGCAGCTCGCTGCTATTTGCCAAATGAGTCACGTCCAGCCAAGCCCCCGACCCGGAAACGGCCACCCTCACCAACACAGCAATCGCCAGCATTAGGATCAATCGCCGCAACGGCTCCAGCTTCATTGTCGGCGTATTGAGATACCAGTGGCCGAGTAGCATCGAAGTTGAAACCAATCCCAGCAACAGCCCACTGCTCGCTCGATCGACAACCTGAAAAAAGAAGTGCGTCCTCGGCGCTCCGACCGCCAGCGCGGCAAGACAAAATCCGGAAATTGCGACGAGCGCGGCCTTTCCCGCCAGCGGTCGTTCATACAACCAGATGACCGCTCCGAAGTAACTAATCAACGTGGCTGCAACTGCAAAAGCAAACTGGAAGATCACAATCCCCGCGATCGGCGATTTGGGAGGCGCGTCGATCGAGTAAACGGCCAGCGCAGCCAGCGTTTGCAGCCCAATTAGCGCCCACAAATGCACTCGAAAAAACCCGCTCGTCACCTGCCGTGACGACGTAACAGCCATCGCCGCGGCGACGCCGAACGTGAGGCGAAAAAGAAAATCGGCGAGAAGTGCAGTGAACACGTGATGTCTTATTAGCCGGGACCAAACTTGGTCCCGGAGCGCTGCGAAAGGATGCTCCCCCGGCGGTTTCCCGGGAGCAGGTTTGCTCCCGGCTGGTGGTGTCGCAGAGTTTACTTACCGCCCTTTCCCATAAATCAACTGCATCACTTCCCCCCGGCTGGAAAGGTTCGACCGAAAGACGCCTTTCATCGACGACGTGACCATGCTGCTGCCCGGCTTTTTCACACCGCGAATCGTCATGCAACTGTGCGACGCTTCAATAACCACGGCGACGCCTTTGGCGCCCAGCTCTTCAACGAGCAGATTGGCGATGTCCTCGGTCATCCGTTCCTGCACCTGCGGCCGGTGCGAAATCACTTCCACGACGCGGGCAATTTTTGACAGACCGATGACCTTGCCGTCAGGAATATAAGCGACGTGCGCCATGCCGATGAAAGGCAGCAAGTGATGCTCGCACATGCTGCAGAAGCTAATGTCACGAACGAGCACCACCTCGTCGTAATTCTCCGTAAAGAATTTTTGCGTATGAATCCGCGGATCCTGCTTCAAACCGTTGAACATTTCGGCATACATCCGCGCCACGCGGGCCGGCGTCTCCAGCAACCCTTCGCGCTCCGGGTCTTCCCCCACCGCCGCCAAAATCTCTCGAACAGCCCGCTCAATTCGAGCTAAATCCACACCGCCAGCGGCCGCCTTCGCGGAGAATGCCTCCGCGGCATCGCCATTCGTGTTCGCTGCTGCATGAACCTTCGGCATTTGCATTCCCAGTTGATTCCGTCGTCTGAATCCATCCTAGGTCCGCCGGCTAAACATGGTCAAGGACGCAGGACAACGACGCAACGGTCCATGTAGTCCTTTTAATAGCCGGGACCAAACTTGGTCCCGGAATGCTATCCAGCGGAAACCAGCTAAACGCTCGAACGGATGCATTCCCATTTTCGTGTCATTCGTGTTTTTCGTGGTTGCCCTTCTTCCCCGCGAATCGGTTGAACCCCAAGAACCCAATCGGCAATTTCGTTGCCCCATCCAGCGCCAAATCCCCCATCACCTCACCCAGCACGCTCGTGAACTTGAAACCATGACCCGAAAGCCCTGCTGTGAAAAACACATTCTCATTTTGCGGATGCCGATCGATCACAAAATTCTCATCCGGCGACATCGTATAGAAGCAGACGCTTCGCCGCTGCATCGGCCGGCCGACACCGGGCATGTACTGAGTCAGAAACGCTTGGACGCGGGCCAGGTCAGTAGCGTCGAGCGGCCGCGAATCATTCTTCGGATCGGTGATCGTCTCACCACCACTATGCTCGGCCACTTTCACCCCCAACTCATCGATCTGGGGAAAGCCGTAGAACACGCCGTGCGGCAGTTCAGCCTCTCGTTCCCACGCTCCGCGTGGGAACGCACGTCCCTGACGCTCTGCGTCATTCTGATTTTTTGATACTTCCTTCCTCTCCTCGCTGCTTCCCGGAATTTCATACAGATACGTGGGACAACCATTGGCTTCGTGGTAACTGCGGTCGGTCGTCGGGAACCAATACAAATGCTTCCGCCGCACAACGAGCGGCACACCCAGGTCTGCCAACAACTGCGGTGCCCACGGCCCAGCCGTGATCACCAACTTGTTGGCCACAAACTCGCCCTGATCAGTCTCAACACAAACTCCACCGCCTTCTTTTCGCCAGCCGCGCGCAGTAATGCCATACCGCAACTCCGCTCCCTTCGTCTTCGCCGCCGCGAGATGAGCGAGCACGCACTGCTCCACTCGCAAATATCCCGCCGCCGGCTCAAACACGCCCACGGCGCCTTCCGGCACGCGAAATCCCGGAAATCGCTTCGGCACTTCCTCGCCGCTCAGTGAATCAACCTTCAATCCATGCAACCTCGCCGCCTCCAGCACGCCTCGCACGACGACGCCTTCCGGCGGCCCCACCTGCAAGAGCCCCACTTGCTGCAACAAATCCGTCCCCGTCTCCTTCTCCAGCTTCCGCCATAGCTCATACGCCCTGAGCAGCAGCGGCACATAATCCGCATGCTCAAAATACGCCTGCCGAATCACCCGCGTCTCACCATGCGAGCTCCCCCGATCATGCCCTCCCGGAAATTGGTCAATCCCCAACACCTTCGCCCCGCGCTTCGCGATCTGATAAACCGCCGCGCTTCCCACGCCACCTGTGCCCAGGACGATCACGTCATAGTTCGCCATTGAAACTCCCTCTCAGCTGTTTCTCTAAACTGCCATTCTCGCCCGGAGGGCGCGCGTCCGTTGCCAGGTGCCTTCAGGCCCTGGGCTCAAAGCCCATTTCTATCTGTCGCCCGGAGGGCGAGCGAAATCACGCACCATATTTTGGCCGGTTACAATGAGCGTCTCGCACCGGAGATATGATCATGCATTCACACAGAACGACAATAGTACTCTTGGTAATGATTGCGGTATGGGCAATTACTTCGCCCACTAGCGCTGCAGACGCGGTCCCCTCGATCACCGTCACGCTCAACCCTCAATCCCCCACCGCCGGCATCCAAGAAGCCATCGACTCCCTCGCCGGCAAACCCGGCGTGGTAACGATCCCGGCTGGCACATATCTGCTTCGCCGTTCTATCCGCGTCCATAGCGGATTGACTCTTCAAGGCACGGGCGACGACACGATCCTCACGCGTCCCAAACAGCTCGGCAGCAAGCTCTCCGCCCCGGCCGGCAAAGACGACCGCTCGCTGCACGTCGAAAACTCCGCCGGCTTTCAACCCGGCGACGAAATCGGCATCTACGACCAAACCACCGTCGGCTGGGAACACGGACATGTGACTGTTAAAGAGGTTCGCGGCAACGAGCTCGCACTCGACCGTCGCGTCGGCCGCGCCTTCGATCCCGCCAACGGCGCAGCCGTCATCAACTACTTCCCCGCTATCACCGGAACAGGCATCGACAACGTCGTCCTCTCGGGTCTAACCATCGACGGCCACGCTGACGAAAACCGCGGCCCCGCCGCCGTCGCTCCCCGCGCTCCAAAAACGCCCGCCGAGCTCGGCTTCACCTTCGCCGCCATCAACCTCGTCGATATCACCCACTCCCGCATCGAAAACTGCCACATCCGGTCGCACGGCCTTCGCCCGGGATCGGGTGGCACGCTCTGAGGTACTCCGAAGGGCG
>DASXLL010000276.1:0-17836 GCA_036496265.1 Pirellulaceae bacterium
TGTTTCGCGCCTGGCTGAATGATGGAATTTTCGAGCAACTCTCGATCAGCCCAGAGGGTGCGCTCCAATGGCCGGACGAACTCGACTTATGCCCGGACTCGCTGTATCTTCAAATGGTCGGAAAATCGGTTGGCGAAGTCTTTCCAATCGCAAACGATTCTCTAGCTCATGCCTGAGATAAGCCGGTTTTACGGGATCGTAATTCAGATTTATTACGGCGATCATCCACCGCCTCATTTTCACGCGATTTACGCTGGTGCCATTGTCAAAATCGCGATCGACACGCTGCAAGTAATCGACGGCTCGTTGCCCAAACGCGCCCTGGGACTGGTTCTCGATTGGGCTTCGATTCATCAGCAAGAATTGCGCGAAGCGTTCAGCCGCGCCGCCGCGCTCCAGCCGCCAGGAAAAATTGAGCCCTTGGAATAAAGCGGTGACGATTAAGGCATCACTTGGACGGATGATCCTTGGCCATTGGATAAAGTGCATGACAGCGAATTAAAACTCCGCACTTCCCGGCGTCCGTGGAAACGGAATCACATCGCGAATGTTGGCCATGCCGGTGATGAATTGGACGGCACGCTCGAGGCCGAGGCTCCCATGGGAACGTCGCGAAATCGGCGACGGTCAAGATACCATGAGCACTCTCCTGAATTCAAATCTTGGATCTAGCCGCAATTTGGGCGCGTTGGATCATGTTGGCAACGGCGGAATTGGCGTTGGCAACATGCAGCGTGACCTCCGGACGCGCCTGCTGAAAGACGCGGAAAATTTCGTCGGCGAAAGCCTGGCCAATGAAGTCCACACCGGCAAAGTCCAATAGCACTTCCGCAAACTGCTCAAAGCGAGTGGCGATTCGTTTGGCTTGAGAACGGGAGATCAAATTATCCGGGCCAAATTGCGCCAGGCGAATCGGCACGTGCGTCTTGGAGAATGCATATCCCATTTCAGGCGATGAAAACTGCTCGAAAACATCGTTGGGCCGTAGCGAGGTGTTGAGCGACACAACGAGTTGAATCGTCGTGCCGGTTTGTGCGACCTGATTCGTTTCGTTCAACCATTCCGCGTCGGGACGAATGTGAGTGAACTTCAGCGATCCCGAAGCAATCGAGAACACATCGACCATGCGCGAAGTAAAAAAAATACCCTCGCCAGAATGGCGCGTCGGATCCGTCGTCAATTTGCCTTTGGACAGTTCCAAAATTGCTTCGCGTTCATCCTCCAGACCCACGGCTTCCTTGATCTTTCGAAAAATGCCAATTCCCCCGTCCGCAATCTCGATACTTACGCTGGCCGCGGTATGAACCATGTGGATTGTCACGTCCGCACTGCCGGAGTGGTCGATGACGTTGTTGAGCATTTCCGTGAATCCGTACGCACAAATCTCCAGGACGTTTTTGGGCACCGCGGCTAGGTGCGGCCGAATGTCTCGCGACCAGGGAATGTCTTCTTGCAGTGCTGGAGTGACAGTCAACGTCGTCGAAAATTCCCCAAGCGTGCAAAGGCGATATTGCCGTGATTTGGTCCGCCCTTCAACGCTCAGCACGCGGTCTTCGATCAATTCACGGATATGGCGATGGACCGCCTGTCGTGAAATGTTGAATCGACGGGCAACGAGGGCCACTAGATCGCGAGGATGACCACGAACCGAATCGATAATAAACTGACGGATAGCAGGTGTTCTTTGCCGAACCGTCATTGTTTTCTCAAAATGGAAACCCGTTTCCCAGCCTCAAGATTGTTCGACGCCGATCGACTATTGTCAACGTGTAGTTTGTTTATTGTAAACAATATGTTGGAAAAATGGCGACGAATGAGCCATTAAATATAACATAAGTTTCTTACTATCAATCACTTACGGATTGTGAACATAAGCCGCTGTCCGGCCTGGCGAAGTTCTCTAAAATTCCGCACTTCCCGGCGTCCTCGGGAACGGAATCACATCGCGAATATTGGCCATGCCGGTGATGAATTGGACGGCGCGTTCGAGGCCGAGGCCGAAGCCGGCGTGGGGGACGGTGCCGAAGCGGCGGAGGTCGAGATACCACCAGTAGTCTTCGGGTTTGAGATGTTGCTCGTCCATCCGCTGGGTGAGGACGTCGAGGCGTTCTTCGCGCTGGCTGCCGCCGATGATTTCGCCGACTTTGGGAACGAGCACGTCCATCGCGCGGACCGTTTTGCCGTCGTCGTTGACGCGCATATAGAACGGCTTTAGTGTCCGCGGATAATCGTAGAGGATGACCGGGCCCTGAAAATGTTTTTCGGTGAGATAACGCTCGTGCTCGGACTGGAGGTCGATGCCCCATTTCACAGGAAACTCAAACTTCTCGCCGCTCTTTTCCAGAATCTCGACGGCTTCGGTGTATGGCAGGCGGCGAAAGTCGGTGGCGACGATCTTTTGCAGCGTCTCGATCGTTGTTTTGTCGTAATGCTCGTTGAAGAAGGCCATGTCTTCGGCGCATTGCTCCAAAGCGTCCTTGAAAATCCGCTTTAGAAATCGCTCGGCCAAATCCATGTTGTCGGTCAGATCGTTGAACGCGACTTCCGGCTCGACCATCCAAAATTCCGATAGATGCCGCGAGGTGTTGCTGTTCTCGGCGCGAAAGGTCGGGCCGAACGTGTAGATTTTGCCGAGCGAGCAGGCGAAGATCTCGCCTTCGAGCTGGCCACTGACGGTGAGATAGGCCGGCTTGCCGAAGAAATCGAGCGCGTGGTTGATCTTCGAGCCGTCGCGGGGCAATTTCTCCAGATCGAGCGTCGTGACGCGGAACATGGCCCCCGCGCCTTCGCAGTCGCTGGCCGTGATGATCGGCGTGTGGATATAGAGAAAACCGTCTTCCTGAAAGAAATTGTGAACACTGCGGCTGACGCAATTTCGCAATCGCGTCACCGCGCCGAATGTGTTGGTCCGCGGCCGCAAGTGGGCCCATTCCCGCAGCTTTTCGAGCGAGTGCTGCTTTTTCTGTAGCGGATAGGCTTCGGGATCGGCCCCGCCCAACACAGTCAGCTTCTTCGCAAAGACTTCCGTCACCTGGCCGCGGCCGCCGGAGGCCTTCACTTCGCCTTCGACGGCGATGCTCGACCCGGCGTTCAAATGCTTTAATTCGGATTCATAGTTCGGCAGCGAGCCATCGGCCACGATCTGCAAATTGGCCAGCGACGAGCCGTCGTTCAGCTCGATGAAGCTGAAGCCGCCTTTGCTGTCGCGGCGGGTGCGAATCCAGCCCTGCACGAGCACTTGATGTCCAATCGCCTCCGGCAATCGAGCCGCTTTGACTGAAATCTTTTCCATCGCGACAATTCCTTCCTTGTTCAAATCCGTTCTAACTCGAGGTGTTAGCCAACGATCGCAAAAAACGCGGACGGACCCATTTTGAACATAAGGAAGCAAAGGAAGCAAAGACAGACTGGGGCGGTGTGCTTTCCCTTTGCTACCTTTGCTATCTTTTGTTCATTTGCCTGGAATTCCCTGTTGCCGATTGTCCGGTCGCTCAAAGGAAGTTTACGGATTGCGATCGTAGCGCGCCATCCAATCGCTCGATCTTCGTCAAAATATCCAGCAGAGTCGCGACTGGCACTACCCCAGCGACATCGTGAACATCGCCAGGCGGCGGATTTCGCCATCGCCGCAATGCTTAAAACGGTTTGGGTTCTTCGCCGTCAAACCAATGTTGCGGAGGGACCGAATGAGCACGTCGCATCCCCCAATCGATGCCGGTCGCCACGCGTTCGGCCTCTTGCCGGGCCAACGAGTCGCGGACGATATGCAAAAACTCCACCGGGACGACCGCGGCAACATCCGTTCCCCCGCGTTGGACAATTACCGGCCGCTGGTCTGCGGCAACCTGACTAAGCACGTCGGCATAACCGGCAGCCAATTGCGACTCGTCCATGTGTCGCGGCTCGTTCATTGCGACCGAAATTTCCATCGGGAACCTCACTTTCGATTATCCTAGTCTACGCCAGGCGAGTTTTGGCCACAAACTTAGATACTTCGTAGCTCGGCGACACCTCGTTGAAAATCTCCGCGTCGCATAATCGGCCTATCAAAGCATCGGCTCGGCGGGAGCCTCGCCCTCCCACGCCGGCTGCTGCACTGAAGGACCCGCCATTCACTCGCCCCGAGTTCCTCCTCCTCTCCGCCATTCTCGCCGCCGGCATCGCTCTCCGCCTTTTCGCTTTTTCCCACTCGGCCGTCGAGCACTTCGACGAAGGCGTCTATGCCTCCAACCTCTACTTCGGGCCGCCGGACTATGCCTATCCGCTGCAGCGGTTTTATGCGCCGCCGCTGTTGCCGGCGCTGATTGAGACGTGCATGATCCTACGGCTGCCGCCGAATGTGGCGGCGATTCTGCCGAGCTTTCTCGCCGGCTGCGGGACGATCGTCGCCATGTGGTGGTTTGCTCGGTCGTGGTTTGGGCCGGCGGCTGGGCTCACGGCAACCACCCTGACGGCGTTCAGCGATTTTCAGATTCTGTTTAGCACGGCGGCTCTGACGGACGAGTTGCTGGGGCTGTGGCTCGTGCTCGCCGTCGATGCGATTGCCCGCTCACTTCGCAGTGGTGATTTCCGCTGGGCCGTCGGTGCGGGGCTGTACACCGGACTGGCCTGGTGGACCAAATACAACGGCTGGCTGCCGCTGGCAATCGAAGCCGTGGGAATTTTTGCTCTGGTTTGTCTTGCGCCGCCGCAGCGAGCTCGACTCAACACCTTGCTGGCCTGTTTTGCCGTCACGGCTGTCGTCGCAGCAGCCGTGTGGTCGCCTTATTTCTTTTCTCTGCAATTGCAGGGCGGCTATGCGCCAATTGCCGCGAACCACGGCCGGTACTTTGTCGGCCTCACCGGCTGGTTGGATTCGGCATCGCGACAGATTGTCAATCAACGCGTGCTGGCGAGTTGGCTGAGCGCGCTAGGAATATGGATCGCCGTTTCGCTGCCGGGACTGCTTCCAGGCCTGCGATTCGAGCAGCGACTGCTGCAATGTGCAACAGCCAGCGGCCTCGCCGCGATGGCGTTGGTCGGCGCGAGCTTTCCGGTGTTGACCACCGTTTCACTGATTGGTTTGGTGCGAGGAGCAATCGTCGTTTTCACGATGGGTCGGCGTCGCGCTGCCGACAGTCAGCTAGCAACTGGCAGCGACGAAAGCTACGACAGATTCACAGTCGGGCTCGCGCTGCTGGCCGCGTGGTGGTTGGGCATGTTCATCATGACGCCGTGCTACACGGCCTACGCCCGGCTCGCGTTGCCGTTCACGCTCGCGGCTTATCTCGCCGCGCCACTGTTCACGATGTCGCGGTCGCCGAGCACCGACGCAGGGATTAATGCGCCGACATGGTCACTTTGGTTGCCCGTCGCCGCGCGTGTGGTACTCGTCGCCACGTGCGCCGGCCTCACCATGTTCATTCCGCGCACGGAACCGGAATTTTCGCGCGATCGCCGCGGCTTATTCGACATCGCGCGCGAAATTCATCAAACGGCCGCCTTGAAGACCCCTCGCGTGGTTTACGTTTACGGCGAGCCGGCCCTGTTCTTTCAACTCCACGCCTCGGGCGAAGAAATCATCGCTCCGGTCCAAGACATTCCAATAACGCCGGCAATTATCGACGGAAAACCTGCGCCGACGTTCTTCATCGCCGGTCCCAACACGCAGCACGACGCCGATTTTCAGCGGAATTGGGCTGTCGCCGGCCAAAAATGGAAGCTGATCCGTGAATACGAGTATTTTCCCAGCCCGCTAGTCTGGCTCGATCTTCACGATCCTCGGCGGAAGGACACAGCAGCAACAAATGACAGCGTCAGCCTCTATGAACTGACGACTGACAAATGACAGTCCTTCCAGTTCCTCGCCGCCACCGGCCCTGTGCCGGTGGAGCGACGACTGCAAGTTACCATGCCGATCGTAAAATCATCCCGCCGCGGCGCGGCGGGATGCGGAAACCAGCTTCGTGAGTTCTGAGTTCGCTGTAGCGATTCAGTCATGGCTCCGCCGACGCAAGGTCGGCGGTGGCCAAGGAACGGTAAAACGTGGAGCTACTGAGTGACAACCGCCAACCTTTGCTAGCAAAACTGCTCTAGCCCGTTCTCCCCATCCTCCATAATCTCCCGCCAGCAGTACGTCCCGAGTTATGAGACCTCGGCCGCCGGGCGGGACCGCGACTGCGGCGCATTCGCAAATTCTCAGGCCCCAACTCACTCGCACCACCATGGTCCGTCGCTATCTCAAAGGCTGGGGCTGGGGCCTGCGAACGCATCATATGGTCGGCGCCGGATTTTTGGCGTCGGCGATTGGTATGTATCCAATTGCGGCTCGCTTCGGTCTGGCCCCGACCAGCTTGTCGTCCGCCGTCGGCTGGTACAACACCGCCGCGCCGACGATTGAGTCAGAGGTCGAATCGGCCACCAAGGATCCAAACGAATACAGCAAGACATTGCCCGGCAAGATCGTCAATGCGGTCGAGACGCTCGGTGCGCAGGCCGCCGCGGCGAACGGCATCGCCATTAATTCGCCGGCCTCCGGCGCTCCTAGCTTCGGCTCTCCTAACACCGGATTCGCGGCCACTGGAAAACCATCCGGCGGCTTTGCGTCCCCCGGTTATCCAAACGCCAATAATCCACCTGCCAGCTATCCACCTGGTGCCCAACAGCCGGCCGGCTATGCGGGCGCTTATCCCAACGGCTATCCGCCAGCGGGGTATCCAACCAGCGGTTACCCGGTCGGATATCAAAGCAACTACACCGCCGGATATACGAATGCCTACTCCGGCACCGGCGATATTGCCTGCTACTTCTCGCCCACCGGCGGTTGCACGGAAGCCTGCGTCAATGAAATTCGCCAGGCCCAGCAACAGATTCTCGTGCAGGCCTATTCGTTCACGTCCGTGCCGATTGCCAACGCGCTCGTTGAAGCACACAACCGCGGCGTCGCCGTCTATATCGTGCTCGATAAAAGTCAGAAGACCGAACAATACTCCAGTGCCGATTTCGTGGCCCATGCCGGCATTCCGACATTGATTGACTCGGTTCACGCCATCGCCCACAACAAGATCATGCTGATCGATCGCCAGACGATCATCACGGGCAGCTTCAATTTCACGACCAGCGCTGAAAAATCGAACGCCGAGAATTTGCTGGTCATCCGCAACCGGCCCGATCTCTATCAAGCCTACGAAAACAACTTTCGCCATCACTACGAACATAGTCAGCCCTATCAGGGCCGCGGCGCCGCCAGCCAGCCGACTCAACCCCACTCCCACGCGCCCACGAGCAGCTACGGCCCCGCCGATAACCCGCAAGCGGGTGGTTATCAACAAGCGAGTGGCTATCAGCAGCCCTCCGGCTATCAACAACCTTCCGGTTACCAGCAACCGCCTGGCTATCAACAGCCCGCCGGCTATCAACAGCCTGGTGGTTACGCGCCGCCCAATCAGTACAACTACGGCGGCAACTCTTATCCCCAGACCGCCTCCCCCTCTAATCCCTCTGGCGGCTATCGCTAAGAAATTCAGCCGGAAGAAATTTTCCAGATTTTGGCCCGGTTTTGCGGCCAAATCGCGATAGAGATATTGGGAAGGCCGAAATCGCGCCGTCACGCGGTGGCGTGCATCGCAATTGCCGCACAACCTGGTGTTGAGGCCACACTCAAGTTGAGCGCGGGGCCATCCGCACTCAATTCCGCAACTCCGCACGCCGTCACAATTTCCAGCCGAAGATGAAGCCCGCCGTAATGAAAAAAGTTCGAACTTTAGCGCGGCGAGCGATTGTCCCGCCGGTTTGAGCATCGAGCATGGCAGGCCCAAAGTTGCGACTACGGCCACCTCCGCCCTACAATTTCAGTTCTCCCTTCCTCACCTTCCCCGCCTCTCATTCCCAACCATGGCCCTCGATACCGTCAATCCGTATTCAGCCCCGCAAGTGCCCGAACCTCGGCCGGTTAGTGGTGGTGGGGGCGCCGTGGGAAGAGGGGCCTGGATGGCCCTCGCCGCCGCCCTCCTCGGCTGGATGTTCGATGGGGCGGAGATGGGCATTTTTTCGATGATCGGCCGGCAGGCGGTCCGCGACTTGTTACACACCACGGATGAATCGGTCGTGGGACTCTGGTTCGGCATCATCACGGCGGGTTTCCTCGTCGGCGCGGCCACCGGTGGCGTTTTGTTCGGTTGGCTTGGCGATCGAATCGGCCGCGTGCGGGCGATGGCATTCAGCGTCCTTACCTATGCCTTATTTACAGGACTCTGTGGTCTGGTCGGGCAAGCCTGGCAGGTCGGCTTACTGCGTTTCATCGCCTCACTCGGCATGGGCGGCGAATGGTCGCTCGGCGTGGCACTGGTCATGGAAGTCTGGCCGAATAAATCGCGGGCATTTATGGCCGGACTTATCGGCGCGGCCGCCAATGTGGGCTATTTGCTCGTGGGATTCGCCGGACTGGCGCTGCTGCAACTGATCGGCTTGTTCCGCGAATGGCTGTTGGCCGCTGGGTTGCCGGAATCCACGGTCGAAATGCTGGTCCGCAACAACGGCTGGCGGCTCATGATGCTGCTGGGCACGGTGCCGGCGATTCTGACGTTTTTCATTCGCCTGTTCGTGCCCGAATCGGAGAAATGGGAAAAAGAACAAGCCGCTGGAAGCACGGGCCATTGGGCCACTCAGGACTTACTCGGTGTGCTGATTGGCGTGTTGGGTCCAGCCCTGATTGTTTATGTCTGGGCGACTCCGCTGCCAACGATTGTTCGCATCGCCTCTACCATTGCGGGCTTGGTGATCGCCGTCTTGGGCTACACGTTTCCGGTAATCCGGTTTTTCAAGCGGCAGCAATTGGCCGGCGGCAGCGAAGCTTGGCAGCCAACATTGCAACGCATGCTGATGGCGGCTTGTCTTTCGGGCGTGGCGCTGCTGGGCACATGGGGATCGACCCAATGGGCGCCGTCGTGGGCCGATAAGATTTCAGAGTCCACGTATCGAGCGGAGCAAGAGCGGCTGGTTGCTGCGGGAGACACAATTGCGGCCAACAATCTTGTGCGTCCGCGGGCCAAAGAGTACACCCAGATTTGGCTCGCCGTCGGCGCGATCGTCGGCACGATTCTGGCCGCGATGATGGGCGACTGGTTCGGCCGCCGCCCCGCGTACTGTCTCCTCTGCATTCTTTCGCTCGCCTCCGTTTACGCGCTCTTTCTGGGCAACCGCAGTTATGGCCCCGCGATGCTCTTTTGGACGTTCGTTGCCGGCACGATGACCGCGTCGTTTTATGGCTGGCTGCCGCTGTACCTGCCGGAGCTTTTTCGGACGAATGTCCGCGCGACGGGACAAGGCTTCGGCTTCAACTTCGGCCGCATACTCGCCGCGATCGGCGTTCTGCAAACCGGCAACCTGATGGGGTTGTTCAAAGAGGATGCCGTCGTTGCCGGCGTTACCATTCCCGCCGGTTATCCGCTCGCTTGCTCCACGATGAGCCTGATTTACCTCGTCGGGATGGCCATCATCTGGCTCGCCCCCGAAACCCGCGGCAAGCCGCTGCCGGAATGAGCTATATTTGCGGGCGGAATGCACTCGGCTGGCAATATCGTCATGATCCAACTGATCGTCCAACTAATCGAATTCGTTCTCAAATTCGACGAGCACCTCGACACGCTGGCGAGTCAATACGGTGTTTGGACGTATGCATTGCTCTTTGCAATCGTCTTCTGCGAGACGGGGCTGGTGGTGACGCCGATATTGCCGGGCGATTCACTGCTGTTTGCGGTGGGCGTGTTCTGCGCTCGCGCCGACGCGAATCTCAATATCTGGACGGCCACGATCCTGTTGACGATTGCGGCGGTCCTCGGTGACACTGTCAACTATCACATCGGTAAATATCTTGGACCGAAAGTGCTGAGCGGCAAGTTGACCCGCTGGCTCAATCCCAAGCACCTCGAGAGAACTCATCAGTTTTTTGAAGAATTCGGCGGTAAGACAATCATCATCGCCCGTTTCGTGCCGATCGTGCGAACCTTTGCTCCGTTCGTGGCGGGCGTCGGCGCCATGAGTTACGGCCCGTTCCTGGCCTACAATCTGCTCGGCGGCATTGCGTGGGTCGTCCTATGCACGCAGGCCGGATGGTGGCTCGCCCAGAATGCTTTCGTAAAAGAGCATTTTGAGATCGTCGTGCTGCTGATTGTCGCCATTTCTCTGTTGCCGGCGGCGATCGAGTTCGTGCTGCACCGCTTCTTTAGAAAGCAAGAAGTAACGGCCAATGCTCCACTCCATCAGCCGGAAGCAAACTTGCTTCCGGGAACGCGCGAGCCCTAGCGTTTCGCGAAGCTCGGATGACAAATGGGCTGCTACTGACCGCGGATGACCCGTTGCACCGTAGCGGTGCTCTCATCGACTAAAACACTTAGATCGCCGCCTCGCCGGCCGACATAGTCCCTCGGTCCATAATGAATACGCCATACCCGTCCGCCTGGCGAACCTTCCTCGCTGATGGTAACCAACGATGAACCGATGTCGGTGCCTTGTCCCGTCGCAGCCTGATTCGCCGCCGACAAGGCGCGAGCCACCGACATAACCAAATCGTCTTGCTGCATTGCCTCAAGTATCTCTACCGACATTTTGCCACCTCCCTTCAGTTTAGTAACTATGCAAGGTCAAGCAAGGTTTGAGTTGATCCGACAATTTGAACATCACCTGTGCGGAGCACGAGATAAATGAGTTCCGACGCAATGACGAATTCTCCTCCATACCCGGCATGTGCCAAATCGGGATCGTTCCGCACCGCCCGAATGTCCGTAAGGCTTGGCTCCTGCTGAAAGTCTGGAGCGGGATTGGGATGGGTGTGAAATGTCGCAACGATTTGCCATTCGCCGCGTCGTCCACCGCGATGGGCCGGAACGAGGATGTCGTTTTGGCCACCCCGTCACCAACGCTCAACGGAGAACCTTCCGTGGGCATCACTCAACACAAAACCACCTTCTTCATGGGCCCCGGATGTCCCTGGCGTGGAATCAAACCATGCTTGACGAAGTTCATCTCGAACGAGTTTGTTGCCAAGCACACTCAAGGCCGGTCTCTCGTCTTATGCAGGTGCCTTTAACATGCCCAAGAGTAGCCAGTCACAACCCCTTCGCTGCCAAATAGCGCTCGGCGTCGAGGGCGGCCATGCAGCCGGTGCCGGCGGAGGTGATGGCCTGGCGGTAGTAGTCGTCAGCGACGTCGCCGGCGGCAAAGACGCCGGGAACGCTGGTGTAGGTGCGGAACAGAGTCGTGTACTTGATGTAGCCTTTGTCGTTGAGCGCTACCTGGCCTTTGAGGAAGTCGGTGTTCGGCGTGTGGCCGATGGCGAGAAAGAGGCCGCTGGCTTCAATGTCAGCCGTGCCGCCCTCCTTGTTGTTTTTCATGCGAATGCCTGTGACGCCCGCTTTGTCGTCGCCCAGCACCTCGTCAATTTCCCGGAAATATTGGATGTTGATCTTGGGATTCGTCTGGGCCCGGTCCTGCATGATTTTGCTGGCCCGGAACACGTCGCGGCGCATGAGCATGTGGACCGTGGAGGCGTACTTCGTCAGGTACGACGCCTCCTCGACCGCCGAATCGCCGCCACCGACAACGACGAGCGGTTTATTGCGAAAGCGCGGCAGGGCGCCGTCGCACACGGCACAAGCGCTGACGCCGCGGTTTTTGAAGCGTTCCTCGGAGGGCAGCCCTAGATAATTGGCTCGCGCGCCGGTCGCAATGATGATCGTGTGTGTTTCGTGCGTCTGGCCCTCGAGCGTTTTCAGCTTGTAAGGCGATTTGCTGAGATCGACATCGACCACATCATCGGTGACGATCTTGGTGCCGAAGTTTTCGGCCTGCTGCCGCATCAAATTCATCAGCTCGGGGCCAGTGACGGCGTGCGGATGCTCGTGCAGAGGCTCCAGGTACGTGCTGACGCGGTTTTCGGCGACGGCGCTGCGGATATAGCCGTGCAACAGTCCGGTGGGGAAGCCAGGGTAGTTTTCGACCTCGGTGGTGAGATTGAGCTGGCCCAGCGGCAGCGTGCCGGCGACGCGGTTTTCTTCGGTCTCAGCGCCTTCGAAAACGAGCGGGTGCAGATTGGCCCGCGCAGCATAGATGGCGGCGGCCCAACCCGCGGGGCCGCTGCCGATGATGACGACATGCTCTGGCATTCCAATGGTCCTCTAGCTCGATGCGGCGGGGAAAATCCCCAGGTCGCCCGAATTCTAGAGGTCAGACAGCCAGGCGTAAACGACGGGCCAGATTCGCTGGACTAGCGGCGGCCGGCGCGGCCTTGATACGTATGCACACCGCGGAATGGCGGCACGAGTTTATGCGCCACGACCGGCGCCATGCGAGTATGAACCACCTGTCCGTTACCGTTCGCATATTGCTCAGCGAACAACGAGACGGGCGAAACGAGCAACACGACGGCAATGAAAGCAATGGCACGCATTAGAATTCTCCTCTATCCAAAGAAATAGCACACGCCCCAGATACGGCAACTCGCATGCCGGGAGAAAGAGCTGATTGCGTGTCGCCGCAATGCGGAACAAGCCGGCTATAACGATTGTGCGGGGCCAATGCGGGAGAAAAGGGCGAGCGCGTTGGAAGTTGTTTGAGCAGCTAGAGCGCCCAGAGACACTCCGCGGACACGGGCCACACATTCAGCGGTATGGACGACGCGGGCGGGTTCGTTGGGCCGCTGGCCGCGGAAGGGCTCAGGCGAGAGATAGGGTGAATCGGTCTCGACGAGGAGGCGATGGGCCGGAATCGTGGCGGCTACCGCTCGCAAATCGTCGGATTTTTTGAAGGTGACCATGCCGGCAAAGCTGATGTGCAGGCCAAGATCGAGAAACTCGGCGGCTTGCTCGGTCGTGCCGGTGAAGGAGTGCATGATGCCGCGGAACTCGCCGCGCTGGCGGGACTGGCGGAGCAGGGCGAGAATTTCGGCGGCCGTTTCACGAAGATGAATGACGAGCGGCAGGCCGGTGGCTTGTGAGAGGCGGATGTGGCGGTCGAAATAGTCTTGCTGGAGCGGCAGCGGCGTGTCTTTCCAGTACAGGTCGAGGCCCGTTTCGCCGAGAGCGACGACGCGGGGCTCGCTCGCGAGGCGGACGATTTCGTCCCAGTCGCCCGGTTGGGCTTCTGCGGCGTGATTGGGGTGAATGCCGGCGGAGGACCAAACGCCGGAGAAGTTTTTCGCGTGCGCGAGGCAACTGCGGCTCGACTCGGCAGTTGTACCGACCGCCAGAATGCGCGTGACTCCGACGGAAGCGGCACGGGCGACGACGCCGGACACGTCGGCGGCGAGCTGCTCGTCGGCGAGATGCGCGTGCGTGTCGAAGAGGTCCATCGCTCTAGTTTAGCGAGGCCTGCAGCTCTTGCAGATTTTCGAGATGGCCTTTGGCTTCGCCGACGGCTTCGCGGGCGGCGGCTTGGGCGTAGGGGGCCATGCTCAGGGCGTCGGCCAACTTTTCGCAGGCCGTAATCGTTTTTTGCTGCCGGTCGATGAGCAATGTCAAGAGATAGGCGAGCGAGAGGTCGTGCAGCGAGGTGAACGACATCGGAAACTCGCCGTAATCAATCGTGCCGCTGCTATCGAGAATGAGCGTGCCGAGGCGGTCAATGGTCCGCTTCTGATCGTCAACAATCTGGTCGAGCACCGCCTTGGCATTTTCATGCTGATACAGTTGGTAAGGGGGCGCGTAGCTCAAATACATGGGCAGCGACCGCACGTGCAGCACCAGGAGGCGATTCAGGATTTCAATTGTGCTGGGAGGAGACATCAACATGAAGGAATGACCAATGACCAAGCATCAATGACCAAACAAATCCGAATGTCCGAATGCCTACTGAGCGGACACGGTCATTTGATCATTGGCCTTTGGAAAATTGTTTGTAGTTTGGTGCTTGTGAATTGGTGCTTACTAGCCGAACAAATGGCTGGCGGCGGCGAGGGAGACTTGGCTAAGCCAATCCCAACTGATGATGAGGAGGGCAGTCGGCAGCGTGATGACCCAGAGGAACGCGCCGCCGAGCGAGACGTCGGAATAGGCCAGCGGCGGACGATCGCGCGGCTCGTCGTCGATCGTCATAATCTTTACGACGCGGAGGTAGTAAAACAGGCTGATCGCCGTGTTGAGGCCGCCGACGATCAACAACAGCAACAAGTAAAAACCGGGCAAGCCGGCCGATTCGACTTTTTGATAGCCATCGACAAGCGCCGCGAAGATCGCGAATTTGCCCACGAAGCCGGAGAGCGGTGGCAGACCGATCAGGCTGAACAGCGTGGCGGCGAAGCAGACGACGGTGAGCGGAGAGCGGCGGATGAGGCCGGCGTAGTCGTTGACATCTTCGCTGCGCATCGCGTTTCGCAGGAGCGCGACGACAGCGAAGGCGGCCAGATTCATGAACAGGTAGACGGCCATGTAAATGGCGAGCGCCGCGATGGCGCGTTCGGCGCCAGCCGCATCGATGCCGGCCATAGCGACGGCGGCGGAGATCGGCATCATCATGTAACCGGCGTGGGCGATGGTCGAATAGGCCAAGAGCCGCTTGATATTGTTCTGACCGTAGGCGGCGAGATTGCCGAAGGTGCAAGTGATGATCGCGAAAAAGGCAATCAGCTTGGCCGTGAAGGAGCGGATGGGTTCGAGGGCGGCGGAATTTTGATCTGAGGTTGATGATTGGGGAATCTCGTGCGTTACAGGCGCGGCACTGGGTTCCTGGGTCAGTGTGCTGGCAACGAAATACTTGTCGGAGTCGATTTTCACCGTCCGCAGATGCTTTTCTTCCGCTTCATGCCGAACGATCGCAGTCCGTTGGCCGGGCTGATAACCGGTTGGCGGGATAGCCCCCACGCCGAGGGCGACGCGGACGAGGAGGGCGAGAGCCGCGGCTTTGGAGGCGATGCTTAAAAACGCGTTGACTTCGGCCGTCGCGCCTTCGAAGACGTCGGGGCACCAGAAATGGAAGGGAACGGCGGAAAGCTTGAACGCCAGGCCGACGGAGATCAGAAGACCGGCGAGAGCGAGCACCATCAATTCGCCGGGGGGAACCGGGTTAGCGAATTTTTCGGCGAGTTGCACGGCGATGGTCGGCAGATGGGCGGTGTTCAAGAGGCCCGCGAGGAGGCTGATGCCGTAGAGCATGACGCCCGCGGCGCCGGCGCCATAGACGGAATATTTGAGAGCGGCTTCGCTGGCGACGCGGCGGCCTTTGAGAATGCCAGCGAGCACATAGGACGGCACGCTGGCCATTTCGACGGCCATGAAGACGGTGAGCAAGTGATTGGCCGAGGCCATGAGGCACATGCCGATCGTGGCGCCGAAAAAGAGAGAGTAAATATCGGGTCCGTCTTCGCGGTCGGGGATGCCGGTGATCTTGGTGAAGATCACGAGCAGGACGGCGAAGGCAAAGAGCAGCGAGCGGACATAGACGGAGAAAGTGTCGTACACGAGCATTCCCGTGAAGATTTCCATCCGTGTGACGGCGGCGGGATTTGCGGCTTGATCGGGCGCGATGATGGTCCGCAAATGGTCCCAGGGAGCGGCGACGCAGAGGGCGACGATCGAACCGGCCAGCGCGATCCAGAACGTATCGATCTTCCAGCCAAGGCGTGGCAGGCGGACAAGCAAAAGCAGCAGAATCGTGGCGCAGAGAACCAGCTCGGGCAGGAAGGCGGACAGGCTGGAATCGGCCGTGGGGGCCGAGAACAGCGCGCCGGCGGCGCCCCGCGTGTCGATGATGAGCTGGCTAACTAGGTCGTGAAGGTTCACGGTGGGGGTGAGTGGTGAGTAAGTGAGTGGTGAGTGTAGGCGTCAGTTGTCAGTGGTCAGTGGTTGAAGCGATCACACGAGTTGGAGCAGTGGCCGCGGTTGTCGAGCGGTTGGCGGCGTCTTCTTCGCGGGTCCAATCGGCCAGGTCGTGGACCTGGGCATCGATTGTCGCGTCCATGTATTTCAAGATCGACGGCTGGCCGCCTGGGAATTGATAAGGGAAGACGCCGAACACGATTGCGAAGACGCAGAGCACCGTGCCGATCACGTTTTCACGCAGGTTGCTGGGAGTGAGATGATCGCCGTGGGGACCTTTGTATTCGGGTCCGAGGTAAACACGCTGCACGGCCCAGAGGATGTAACCAGCCGTCAAAATCACAACAGCGGCGGAGAGCACAGCGAGCAGGTAGCTGAACTTCCAGACGGCGAGTACGACGAAGACTTCGCCGATGAAGCCGCACAGACCGGGCAGGCCCAGGCCAGCGAAGAAAATGATCATCGCCATCGCAGTGTAATAGGGCATCTTGCCGAAAATGCCGCCGAACTCGTTGAGGTTGCGATGATGCACGCGGTCGTAGAGGACGCCGACGATGAAGAACATGCCGGTTGAGCTGATGCCGTGAGCGATCATTTGAAACATGGCGCCTTGGACGCCCATGTTCCAGTAATCGGCGCTGTAGCCATTCCGGGCCAAAGCCGACCAAACGCCGAGGCCGAGCACCACGTATCCCATGTGGCTGACGGAACTGTAGGCCACGAGCCGCTTGAAATCGGTCTGAGCCATCGCTGAAAATGCGCCATAGATCATGCTGACGACGCCGAGCGTGCAAACAAACCACATCAGCTCGTAGCCGCCGGCGGGACAGATCGGATAGCAAATCCTGAGGATGCCGTAACCGCCCATCTTGAGCAGCACGCCGGCCAGAATCATCGAAATCGGTGTTGGAGCCTCGACGTGGGCATCGGGCAACCAAGTGTGGACAGGCACGCTCGGCACCTTGATCGCGAAGCCGATGAAGAGCAGCAGGAAGGCCCACCACTGCAGGCCGTGGCCGAGGAACAAAATGGGCTGCAGCGTTTCAGGATCCTGGCCGAAGCCGTCGAACTGGCCCGTGTGCTGACCGATTTGAGCCAGGGCCATGATGTTGAACGTATGGACCGGTTGAACGGCGACTTCGTTGGCGATCCGGCGGCTCATCGAGGCCTGAGCGCTGGCTTTGGCCACTTCATTCAGATAGCACTTATCCAAATGCGGCATGAGGAGCGGGTCGGACAGGTCGCTGCTGAAATAGAGCATCAAAATGGCGATGAGCATGAGCACGCTGCCAAACAGCGTGTAGAGGAAGAATTTGATTGCCGCATATTCTTTGCGGGGACCGCCCCAAACGCCGATGAGAAAGTACATCGGCAGGAGCATGACTTCCCAGAAGACATAGAACAGAAACAGGTCGAGCGCGACGAACACGCCGAGCATGCCCGTTTCTAAGAGCAGGAAAAGGATGCAGTAGCCTTTGACGTATTTGGTGATTGACCAGCTCGCGCCCATTGCCAGAAGGCAGACGAACGCGGTGAGCACCAAGAGCGGGAAGCTGATGCCATCCAGGCCCATGAAGTAGTCGATTTGAAACGACGGAATCCAGGGATAGTTGAAATAGCTTTGCAGTCCGGCTTCACCGGCCTTGAACATGAGCGCCGCGTCGTAGCCGAAGATGAGCACGCCGAGGATGAGGATCATCGTGACGGCGGTGACCGCCAGCGTGGTCCAGCGGATGGCTTCCTTTTGCTCACTTGGGATGAGCATGATGCCGAGCGTCGCAATCGCCGGCAGAAAGACGATCATGGAAAGCAAAAAAACGGCACTCATAGGATCAATTCCAGTCGGAAGTCAGTTTTCAATTAACGGCGGCTAGTGTTTCCGCAATCAGTGGGCGAGCGAAGGAGTCCAGAAAAAAGCGAGCAATAAGTAAACGGCGAGGGCGCCGATCACGATGAACATCACATATTGGCGGATGCGGCCGGTTTGCAGGCTGTGGAGACTCATGCCGAGCGAATAAACCCAGGCGGCGAACAGGTTCACGAAACCATCG
>DASXLL010000277.1:0-78288 GCA_036496265.1 Pirellulaceae bacterium
ATAAAATCATGTGGAAAGCGGTACCAAATTCCGTACGAAGCAGCGATCGAAAGCCAGGCGATTAGTCCAATCGCCACAACCGCCAGCCAGCGGCGGCCGAAGCCGACATCTGCTGCCACGAGCGCAACAACCCAAGCCGCCAATAGTGCGGACAGGAAGTTGGTGACAAATTCCTTGGCCAGCATTTCGAGCATCGGGTCGTTACCGCCGCGAGCGACGAGCAGCAAACCCGTCGGGGCCATTTCAAACCGTTTGCTCGCCTCAGCCATTTCTTCCGGGTCGTACCGATCCTGCCCGGTGGGCATGTCAGGATAAATGTAGAAGCCCGGTTTGAGCGCTCGCTCTTTCAGATTCTCGATAAAGCCAACGCTATCCGGAATGTTCAGGAGCGTACGGCTCTGTAGCTGGAAAAAGCCGTGCGTGACGAAGCCCACGCAGAACATCACGACGCCGCCAGCGAGACCGGCGAGGAGGATGCGAAACGACATACAATTACTCCTAGGATGACGCTTCAGACAACGCTCGATTAGGAGAACCACCGCCAGAATTCCCACCACCGGCGTTTCTGCTTGGCAAGCCATTCGCGGTTTTGGGCGTCAATGCGGATGATCGTTTCCGCATCGGCGGTTAAAACAAGGTTTCCCAGTTCGTCGAGCGTGTAGTCACAAAGCTCGGCGTCGTTGTTCAATTTCCTAATAACTGTTATATCCTTGCCTCCGTATCTCAGTGCACAGACGCAACATACCTTAAGAGCCCGACAAGCACGCTCAATTTCTTCTTCTGTAAGTGGCTGTCTTACGAAATAGGTGTTGAGGTTGTCGTCGTTAAGCGGCGCTAACAATTCAGGCGCTTCGATTTCGGGTGCTTCACACCACAAACAGTTGCCACACCAGACCAAACGGGCACTCTTATCGCTTGTCGCAGGACACTGATAGCCCGTTGTATAAAACGGCCCCGGTGCATTGCCAGGGAAACGAAACGGATGATGAAAGTAGTCGCCAGACATCGCGTGAAGACCTACTACCGTAAGTTGAACAAATAAAGAAGTGCCGCCCAGCCGCTCGGCATCGGCTGGTCCTTTTCAGGCGCGCTCGCATAGCGGCAGGCCATTTCGAGGAAGTAGCGGGCGTGAAAGAACGCTTCCAGAATCGGACGCGTTACTTCCATCCACCGCTTATTGTCTTCCAGCTTGAACTCTTTGCTCGTCCCCTCACCGACAATCTGGAGGAACCATGGATTCAGCGGCTGATCCGGCAGCAACTGTTGCAAAGCAGCGACGATTCGCGTCGTTGACTCGGCTAACGGATAGACCTTGAAGCTTTGGTGATAGAAGCGGTAAATCGGGTCTTCATAGCCCCAATGGTCGCTTACCGATTCAAGAAGCTGGCCAAGCGCCGCACGCTGAGCATCGAGGTTCGCTCGCAGGCGGTCTTCCAAATCTTCTCGCTCCGCAGCCGTCATGCGTCTTGCCATACGCGTTCCATAACGGTCCGCCGCCAAGCGAAACTACTCTAACGTGAACTTCGGCAAATCCACGAGCTTGCCCCCTTTTTTGGCCGATTTGTGAGCGCAGAGGCCAACGCAGGTCCAGTTGGCGCTGGTGGTGGCATTGGGCCAGGGGTCGCGGTTGCTGGTGAGGGCGGAAACGAACTCGTTGACCAAGTGCGGGTGCGAGCCGCCGTGGCCCCCGCCTTGAATGAATGAGAGGTGCTTCGAGTCGTGGATTTCGGCGGGCTGCGTGAACTTGCGGATCGGCTCGGGCAAAAGATGCGCGAAGTCGGGAACTTTCACTTTGCTCGGAATCTCCGGCTCGGGCTTTTTGGCCGTGTGAAGGATGTGCGGCTCGTGCTCGACGAGCGTCCATTCAAAGCTCTGCTTGGTGCCATAGACGTCGAAGCTCTCGCGATATTGCCGGGCCGTGTCATAGAGAAACCGCCAGATATGGGCAACCACGTCGGAATCTTGAATCGCAATGTGGCACGATTCGACGGCGAATTTGTTGCCGGACTTTTTGGCGATATCCTTTCGCACCGTGCCACTGCCGAAGCAGCTAACGTATTCGGCTCGCTTGTTCATCAGGCCGAGGCACGGACTGACGACGTGCGTCGCATAGTGCATCGGGATCATTTCCTGCCAATAGTCGGGCCAGCCGTCCATGTCTTGCGGGTGTGAAGCGGCCAGGTATTGGATTTTGCCCAACTCACCTTTCTCGTACATGTCCTTGATGAACAGAAACTCTCGGCTATAGACGACCGTCTCGGCCATCATGTACGTGAGGCCGGTGTCTTCGACCAACTGGCAGATTTTGTCGCATTCCTTGATCGTTGTTGCCATCGGCACAGTGCATATCACGTGCTTGCCGGCCTTGAGGGCTCGAATCGACATCCAGGCGTGGTCACGAACCGGCGAATTGATGTGGACAAAATCAACATTCGGGTCGGCGAGCACGTCGTCGTAATCGGTATAGCGCTGTTCGATTCCCAGCTCGTCGCCCACCTTGTTCATCCGCTCTTCGTTCCGCTGGCAAATCGCGTACATGTGGGCGTCGGGATGTGCCTGATAGATCGGAATGAATTCCGCACCGAATCCCAGGCCGATAATGGCGACATTGACTTTCTTGTCGGCGGGTTTGATTTTGTCGGACGATTTAGCTGCTTTGTCGGCTTTGGGCATTGGACGTGGAGCTCCGTAGATGCGGGATCAAAGATGAGTGTTTTCAGTGCATTGTTTTGCCGTGGGGAAGTGATCCCGTTTTAAGTCGGATGCGAGCCATCCGCAATTGGCAGCGGGTTCGGACCGGCCAAAGCCTCAATCCACGCGAAAAACCTCGATTTTTGCCTCTTTCCTACAGCGGAGGCGCCCCTACGATTCACTGGCTGCGTATTGACAACAGACGTTGCATTCTGGCAACGCGATCTGTGCTCGGCTTAGCGTCTCGTCATCGTCCTAACGCCTTGCACGGCAGCCACTTAAGCGTTCAGAAAGGCCCCGGCTGAACGGGGCGGTATTAGCGTTGCTCCAAGCCATCACCACCAACTAGTGCGGCGAGTCAGCCGGCGCTAGGCGATTCATCCCTCGCGGTTTGAACCGCCGCAGTTTGATCAACGCAGCGGAGCAGCAAGCAACCGATGGCAAAAAACTTCAAAAGGCAGTCGGTGGTGAAGAGCACGCGTAAGCCCTCGCGAGTCAATGGCCACGGCCTTGCGCACGACGACGGCTTTGCTGGCGGCGAGGACGCGCCCGCCGTCGTCAAGGATGAAGACGAAGCCGGCTGGGACGGCGAGCTCGATGAAGAGGAGGATCCGCACGGCGATGAGGGAGCGAGCGTCGCTGCCACCGACGACCCGGTCCGAATGTATCTGATGCAGATGGGACAGATTCCGCTGCTCAATCGCGCTCAAGAGATTTCCTCGGCCAAGCAGATCGAGAAGACTCGTTTCCGGTATCGGCACAGCATGCTGGCGACGGATTATGTGTTGCAAGGCGCGGTCGAGCTTCTCGAAAAAGTGCGCGACGGTCAATTGCGACTCGATCGGACGATTGAAGTCTCGGTGACGAATACATCCGAGAAGAAGCGAATTCTGAAGCGGATCTGGCCAAACCTGGCGACGCTGCGGCACTTGCTAAAGCAGAACAATCAAGATTATCGCATCGCAGTCAGTAAAAAATACTACCTGCGCGAACGGCGAGAAGCATGGCAGCGGCTCATTCGCCGGCGGAATAAGGCCGTGCGGCTCGTCGAAGAGATGAATCTGCGAAATAACCGCTTACAGCCGCTCTTCGAGCGTCTGGCAGATATTCGGCTGCGGATGAAAACACTCAAGCACCAAATCCGCGAGGCGAAGGTTCTCGGCCTGTCGTCCGGCCGCACGGAAAATGAGCTTCGTCGAGAGCTGTATTACTTGATGCGAATCACTTTGGAGACGCCCGCGACACTGGGCCGGAGGATCGATCGCACCCTGCATTACCGCCGGCAATATGACGCCGCCAAACGCGATCTCTCGGCCGGCAATCTGCGGCTGGTGGTGAGCATCGCCAAGAAGTATCGCAATCGCGGCCTCTCGTTTCTCGATCTGATTCAAGAAGGAAACACGGGCCTGATGCGGGCCGTTGATAAGTTCGAGCACGCCCGCGGCTATAAGTTCAGCACCTATGCGACCTGGTGGATTCGACAGGCGATCACGCGGGCCATCGCCGATCAAAGCCGCACGATTCGGGTGCCCGTGCACATGATCGACACGATGAGCAAAGTGCGGGCGATCAACCGCCTGCTCGTGCAAGAGTTGGGCCGCGAGCCGACGCCCGAAGAGACCGCGCGGCGGGCTGGCCTGACGCTGGAAGATGCCCGCTGCATCATCAAGATGTCGCGGCAGCCGTTGTCGCTCGATCAGCCAGTGGGCGATCACGAAGACAGCTACTTCGGCGAGTTTTTGGCCGATCACCGCGATGACGATCCGCTCTACGACACGCACCAGCAAGCCCTCAAAGGGCGGATCGACGAGGCGATGCAGAGCCTGAACTATCGCGAGCGGGAAATTTTGAAGCTGCGGTATGGCTTGACCGACGGCTACTCCTACACGCTGGAAGAAGTCGGCAAAATCTTCAGCGTCACCCGCGAGCGGGTGCGGCAGATCGAGACCAAAGCCGTCCGCAAGCTGCAACAGCCCTATCGAGCACGGTCGCTGGCCAGCTTCATCGATGGCCTGGAGATCCCAATGGATGCGCCGACCGAGGCTTAATGGCCGTTTGTGAGCCAAAGACAGCCGCTCTATAATTGGGACAAAGGCTGCCGCTAATGTCCACTGCGCCCGATCGCCGTCGCGTTTCTCTCCAGGAATACTTGGCTTGGGAGGAGCGCTCGGAAACCAAGCACGAATACTATCATGGCGAGATTTTCGCCATGGCGGGGGCGACGATTCAACACAATCGAATCGTTTCCAATTTACTGATACGACTTGGTCAGTTACTGGAGGGTAAACCCTGCGAAGTGTTCGGCAGTGACTTGCGTATTCGTGTGAATACGGTCGATCTTTCTACCTATCCCGATATCTCGGTTGTATGTGGCGGTGTCAAAGCCGATACGGTGGACAAAAACGCCATTGTGAATCCTCGGGTCGTCATCGAAGTGTTATCGGAGTCAACAAAGGGCTACGACGCCGGGCCCAAATTCGAATTCTATCAAACGCTCGAATCGTTGCTGGAATACGTGATCGTCGAGCAGACCGAGGCCAAAGTCGTTCACTATGCGCGCCAAAAAGACGGCACATGGCGCTATCGCTTGCTGGTTGGCATGGACTCCAGCATTTCGCTCGACTCCATTAGCTGCGAGGTGCCCTTCAAAATCATCTACCGCAACGTGGAATTCCAACCAAAAGCAGAAGCTCCGGTCGAAAATATCCCCGTGCGTTCCGGCACTCCGCAATAAGCCGGATTCTTTCTGCTTTCACGCGAAAACGCGTATCAACAGCCGCAGACCGACCAGGCACAGAGCCAGCGCCAGCGCGCGGACGATGAACGACCCGCCCAGCCGCGCGGAAAGAGCAGCGCCGACAGGAGCGCCCATCATCACACCGACCGCGAGATACATCGTCTGCGACAAACCGCGGTTGAATTCGCCGTGGACGATGTGCGTGATTGTCGCGGCCAAAGCGATGAATGTCAGGACGAAGTGCGACGTCGCGGTGGCGACGTGTGGCGGAATCCGCAGGACGCGAATTAAAAACGGCACGTGAATGATCCCGCCGCCGATGCCAAGCAGACTCGATAACACGCCGATGTAAGCGCTGCCGATCGAGCCGATGAGCATGCGGTTTTTGGACGCGGCCGGCGGCTCATGGCCGGCGGCAACAGAACTACCGAGCGGCTTGGCGACTAAAAACGCGCCCATGACCAGCAGTAAGAGCCCGAACGAGGGATCAAATAGCCAACGCGGGACCACTTGAACAAGTAGTGTGCCGAGGACAGCGCCCGGCAGGCCAGCCAGCGTAAAGAGCACACCGCAGCGATAATCGATGCGGCCCATCCGCATGTAGGCAATTGTGCCCGAATAGGCGTTGAAAAATACAACGGCCAGCGAGATGGCCGTGACGGTCGATGGCGTTTCGTTTGGCAGCAGCATCAGCAAAATCGGCACGAGCACCGAACCGCCGCCGGCGCCCACCAGCGTGCCATAAGCACCGACGAGGATGCCGAGCGGGGCGAGCCGAAAAAACTCGTGCAGTTCCTGTGACACGCGGCCAAAGCCCTCAAATTTGGTAATCGGCCAGCGGGTCGGGGCGATGGACGTTTTCGTCGCGCGCGGCTGCCAGCGGCTGACTTTCCGGCCATAGCCGAGCGAGCAGGCGATGCGCCGCCCAGCCCCACACCAGCGGCAGAACGAGACTGCCGAGAATCAGCCAAAAGGTTTGCATGGCGTGTCGAAAGCGAAGCGACGTTCAGACAAAGAGAGTGCTTAAGATAGCCGTCAAGGCTTAGGCGCGGCAGCGGGGGCTGGTGGGAACGGTGGTACCGGATTTCCCTGCAGCACTCGCGGCGTACCACGAAACGCTTCAATCGCGTCGGCCAGATTGATTTCCGCCACGCCCGCGGGCCGATTGTTGGTGCGGCTCGCCACATCGCCCGTTTGCGCCGGCGGCTCGGGAGCCAGCGGCTTGTCGGTCGCTTGGAAAGTGAGCGATCGATTCGTGTCGCCAAACAAAGCCAGCGTCGTCGTTTGCTTGGTGAGGTCAGCGGCAATGTCGCACGACATCGCCTGGCCGTTCAGCTCTTTCTCATAGACCTTGCGACCCGTGCGGCGATCGAGCACCAGCAGATTCGTCGTTCGCTTGTTGTTCGATTGCCGGTTGGCGACGAAGAAAAACAGCGGCGATTCGGTCGGCTGCTCCGGCGGCAGATAATGATGGGACACAAACGCCGGCGTTTGCCACTGCAGCTTGCCGGTGCCGCCGTCGAAAGTGTATATCCGCCCGTGCATGCCGCGCTGCTGGAGTCCCTGCGCGATCTGCAGGGGCATTAGCCCACCGGCGCTGATTTGCCCGCGATCTTGACTCACCAACAGCAGATACTGACCGCGCGACCGCACCACCTGAATCCAGGTCAGATCGGGCTCGGCTTCCAGCGGCACTGCAAAACGCACCTGACCGGTTGCCAGTGAAACAACGCTAAAATTGCCGCTCGCTTCCAAGAGGGCCAGTTCTTCGCCGTCAATTAAAAAGCCCCGGCTGCCGTTAGACACTTGCTTCGACCACAGCTGCTTCTGCGAATCCCAGACATCGTAAAGGCGGACGGTGACCGAAGGATTGCGACTGTCGTTTTTGGCATCGACGGCGAGCACACGGCGGCCATGCGTGGCCCAGCGGCGGTCCGCCAGGTCAATTTTACGGCGACCGAGAAGCTGACCGTCCGTTACCGAGAGCACCAGGGCTTCTTCGGCCTTGGAATCAGGTCGCCCGTCGGCCACAAACAACAGTTCCTCGTCGCCGAAAAGTTGCGCTTGCTGCGGAATCTCGGCTTGTGGCGTGCTCGCCCGCTCCCAGAGCGTCTGGCCCGTCAGCGAATCGACACAGACAATTTGCCGGCCACGCTGGTAACACACTCCACCACCGTTGACCGGACCCGTGGAAAAATTCTGTCGCCCGCCGGAATCGATCGTCATGTTTTGCGGGCCGACCAGCGGATTGCGGTTGGAGACACCGGACCGCGAGGAAATCATGCCGGCGTTCGGCTCCTCGCCGGAATCTTGCCGCCAGAGCAGCGCCTCGTTCCCACGATCCGACCGCAGGCCGTCGATCGCCATGACATCGCCGCCCAAATTGAGCACCGCCAAATGACCGTTGAGCTTGGCCGTTAGCAGTGGTCCCGGCCCGAACGACGCATTAGTTCGACGCAGGCTGTTGCCCAGCGGCGCATTCCCGAGAACCTGGCCCGATTCGCTGCGAATGCTGAGATCGTTGCGGCCCGGATCATAAATGACTTTGAGACCGCGCGGGGCCGCGCCGTAATAATGCGTGACTTGAACGGGATAGGAGTTTCGCTGATTCATCGGCACAGAATCGCTTTCTTTGACCTCCACCTCGCCGCTAGGCCACGTGGCGAAATAAGCGATGAGTTCCGGTTTTTGAGCCGCTTCGCGAGCGAGCTCGCCGCCGGTTTTGTTGCCGCGGACGGTCACCTTGGCGAAGTCGCGGCCAAGCTTCTGATAAACGACAGCCGCCAACTCCGGCCGCTTGGCTTTTTCATATAGAGCGGCCAGCATGGCACGTGCCGAGCCGGAAACTGCGTTGTCCCCGTTATCAAGCAATTCGCCGGCGATCACCTCGGCTTCGAGCAGCGCATCAGCCGCGATGAGCCGCTCGACCAAAACGAGCCGTGCCGAGTCGGCAATTTCGTGAAATCCAAACAGATTCAAAAACATCCGCAGCGCGTGGACGCCGCCGCTGGCCGACGCGCGATCGAATCGCGTTTTCAGCTCGCAGGCAATCTTCTCTTTGGTTTCGGAATCCGCTTTATCGAGGATCGTGCGGAGCTGCCCTTGCAACCAGCGATCCAGCCGCACGCTGCGCTCGCGGTCGATTTGCTGCAACGTTTGCGACGATGTTCCCGCCGAAGCGGCAGCTAGTTCCTGATCAGCCAGCTCCAAGAGAGCGGCGAAAGCGTCATCCAGGCGTTTTTGTTCGGTCAGACCCTGGACGCGCCACCGCAAGACTTCGCGGCGCTGCGCCGGATCGGTCACCAGTTTATCCAGCTCATCGGTCAGGCCCACATGCGCGGCAAAATCTTTTCGCATCAGCACCATCATCACTTTTACGAGCAGCGCCCGAACCGTCGTCCGCTCCGGCGCCAGTGCGGCGGCTCGCCGCAGCAGCGACAGCGATTCGTCTGCCTGGTCCGCCTGCAGGAGAACTTGAGCTTTGATCGACAGCGCATCAATGTCCTCGGGATTGGCGGCCAGCCGTTGCTCGAGCTGCTTTTCCAGTCGCTCGCTGTATAGCACGAACGACGCCACCGACTGCGGCGACAGCGAAATCAGCTGATCCTGATAGCAAACAAGGTTGCCCAGCTCGATTTCCGTCTGCGCCCGGCTAACGATCGCGCCGGAATCAAGGTCAATCTTGCAAATCTGCTGGCCACTCGTCGGCAGATAATAGGACGACTCGCTGTAATAACCGCGGCCGACCGTGACTTCGCTATCCAGCTTCAGATCGTTCTTCCAAGCCGGCTTCCCGTCGGCCAGATTGATGGCTTTAAGGCGATTGCGGCCGACAAGAATGATCTTTCCTTTGTGAATGCACGCGACAAACAGCATTTCATCCCGCGGAATGGGCGACCAACGGGCCTTGCCGCTCAACAGGTCCAGGCAATGAAGCTGCTGCGACTCAGGCGGCGTGAGCACGACGTTGCCGTCAGCGATTGTGGCCGTCGAATCGAGCCATTTGGCCATCGCCGTCACGGTTTGAACCGATTGAAACGGCTGGCGAAAGCCCGCGCCGCGGCCGCCGTATTGCGACAGGTCGCTACGCGTGAATTGATAGCCCCAGCGGAGCGTGCGCGTCGTCAAATCGACGGCGACTACTGCACCGGCGGATGTCGGACAGACCAAAATTCCATCGGCCAGCGACGGCGATGCCCCGGCCAGCCGCCGACTGGGATCATTGGTAATTGAGAAATTCTCGATCGTCGCCAACGGCTGCTTCCATTCGAGGTTTCCGGTGCGGGAGTCGAGGCAGACGAGGCGAATTTCGCCGTTGAATTCAGCCAGAGCATAGATTTGGTCGCCAACGGGCAGCGGGGCGCCGAGAAAAAACGCCCCGGCAAGGGCCGGGATTTCGCCGAGCGTGCCGCCCGCGGTCCAGACCAAAGAGCCCTGTTTGGCCAGATCCAACGCAACTAGCAAGTTGTTCGGCCTGGTCACTGAGGGGTTTTGAAATGGCCTGCCGCCGCGGCCGATCGCCACCGCGGGAACGTTGACGCCATTCACCTGAGCGATGCCCAACTCATCGATGACATATACCTGCCTACCGTCACTGATCACCTGGCCGAAAATGTTGTCATCCCAAATGCGTTGCTTTAGCTCCCCGTCGCGCGTGTTGGTTTGAGCCGGATTGCGATTCTGGAATTGCGACTCGCGGGCCGTTTGAGCGTTCGGCGAGTCGTCAAATGCCGGATAAATCCATTCGCGTTTCCCTTCCTTCGTCAGGTTGATCCCGATGAGCTTATTGCTTTCAGGCTGGCGAACCACGGCATAGTTCTGAACGACAATCGGCTGCAACGCACAGACCAGCGGCTCATCGCGGTCGCGAATCGCCCGATATTGCTGAGCGACGCGGGCCAGGTCCGTCGGGTTATTGAGCGTGGGCAGCATCCAGTTGTAGTTCAGCAGTGGAGTTCCGCCGCTGGACTGGGCGTTACGTTTTTCGTCGCCGCGATACAGCACCCACTGCGTCGCCGCGGTGGAAAGGGGCGATCGCGATGCACCAACGATGTCTTGCAGCCAATCCAGCGCGGCCGAATCGCGATCGAACAGCCGCGCCTCGCGCTCGACCAACCGAACTTTGGCGTTCGGCAAACGCGATTTCAGCGCGACGAGCGTTTGTTTCGCCTGCTCCGGCTGATTGGCGTGCAACCAGCACGCGGCGAGCATCACGGATAGTTCCGGATCGTACTGAGCGAGCGCCGTTGGCACATCGGCAACGCGCTTCAGCGTCAGCGCCGCCGCGAGCGGCCGGCCTTGATCGAGCTGATAGCGGCCCAGAATAAGCGTCGCTTCGTAGCCGGCCTTCGTTTGAAAATAGCGCCGCGAAACTTCCGTAAGTTGCGTGAGGTCGCCGGCGGCGAGTGCCGATTCGAGCGCCGCTTTAGCGTCCGCCCCGTATTGCAACTCGTACATCTTGCGGCCTTTGACTGGCATCGCACCGAGCAGCGCCAGCGCTTCCGTCTTGAGGCTCACCTGTGCGTCTGCACTACCAGGAACGCCCAGAAAAAAGTCATCGCTCCCGGTGCTATTGAGCACTTCTCCAATTTCGGCCACGGCATCGCTGTACCGCTGCTCATCGACGGCCGCCTGTGCCCGGTTCAGTCGCTGCCGCAACTCGCGAGGGGCCAGCGGAAAAATGTTGTTGAAATCGGCAGAGCCACCCTGGCCGAAAATCTGCGCGAATGCCGCCGAATCGGCCGCGATTACGAGTAAAAGGACAGAAATCCATTTCCAGCCGGTCGAGAGCAGCCAGGGGCGCGTCATGCCGCCATCCTTCCCCGAAAAAAGAGCCAGCCGCGGAGCGTTTTTGCGGCGATAAAATGCACGTAACTCATTGTGTAAGAATATCTTATAAAACGCGCCCTCGCGGGGCAACTAAAGTCGCGGCAGGCGTGAACCAGGCGCCGGCCGCTGCAGATAAGACGACGATTTCCTGGAAAAAGTGGGCCGAATTGCAAAATTTCCAGCGTTTTTTGGGCAAGTCCCAGTTGCATTTTCGCGGTGAATGCTTCTAATTTGCCGCCAATCCGCGTGTTTTGGCGGATGGCGTACAAATCACTATTTCCCTGAAAACCTCGCAAGGAGGGGTGGCAAACGATGGCGAAAACAGCAGCAGCGAAACCCAAGGTCAAGGCGCCCAGCAAGTCGGAAGTGCTCAACAATCTCGCGGCGGCATCGAACCTGTCGCGGAAAGAGATCAGCGCAGTGCTGGAAGCTCTGACGGCCGACATCAGCAAGAGTTTGGGCAAGAAGGGCAACGGCGTCTATCAGATTCCGGGCCTGTGCAAAATCATCCGCAAGCAGAATCCGGCCCGTCCGGCTCGCGAGGGCACCGACCCGCGGACCGGCGAGAAGGTCATGTTCAAGCCCAAGCCGGCCAGCACGACCGTCAAGGTCCGGGCCCTGAAAAGCCTGAAGGACATGGTGAAGTAATCTGTAGGGAACGCCCTCCGTGGCGTTTCGCGGATCGACGTCCGGTTCACGGCACTGGCACAGAGTGGACCTACAGCGCTTCCGGATTTGCCGAACTGGAAATCGATAACTATCATTGAACTTGGCGGGCGAATCCCTTCGATTCGCCCGCTTTTTTCACAAAAACGCCCGCGTGCCGCCTGTTTGGGCTATTTGGCGGCCAGCGATGCAACACAGCAAGCTCCGGCGGCAAATCGCTTGGGAAGCCGCCCGAATGATGTACTCCCGCGAGGAGGCGGAGTATTACCGCGCGAAGCAAAAGGCCGCGCACCGCATCTGCCAAGGCTGGGTCAAGCCGGCCGATCTGCCGAGCAACGCCGAGATTCGCGACGAGATTCAGGCCTTCGCCCGCCTGCACGAAGGCAGCGAGCGGACGGCCCACCTCCGCGAAATGCGGATTGAGGCCCTCCGCCTGATGCGGCTGCTCGGTCCCTTTCGCCCGCGTCTGATTGGCAGCGTCATGACCGGCCACGTCCGCGCTGGCAGCGATATCGACCTGCACTTGTTCTGCGATCGCATCGACGCCATCACTGATGTTCTCGACGAACAGGGAGTGGTCTATGACGTCGAGCGCAAGCGCGTCCGCAAGCACGACGAAGAGCGCGTCTTCACGCACATTCACGTGCAGGACCGCTTTCCATTCGAGCTGACGGTCTATCCGGCTGACAAGGCGCACTACGTTTTCAAAAGCTCGATCACTGGCAAGGCGATCGAGCGAGCCAGTGTCAGCGAGCTGGAGACGTTGCTCTCCCGCGAATATCCGGAGATGAATTTGGACGCGGCCATCGCCGACGCCGCCGCGCAGGTCGATCGGTTTCAGGTCTATCAGAGCCTGCTCCTGCCGCTGGAAAACGTCAAGCAAAACCTCAAATATCATCCGGAAGGCGACGCGCTCTATCACAGTTTGCAAGTCTTCGACCTCGCCCGTGACCAGCTCGCCTACGACGAAGAATTTTTGCTCGCGGCGCTCTTGCACGACGTCGGCAAGGCCATCGATCCGCAGGATCACGTCGCGGCCGGCCTCGAAGCCCTCGACGGCTTCATCACCGACCGGACGAACTGGTTTATCGAGCACCACATGGAAGCCCAACAGGATCTGGACGGCACGCTCGGCGCGCGAGCCCGCCGGAGGCTGAAAGAATCGCCCGATTACGAAGAGCTATTGACCCTCGCCCGCTGCGACCGCAACGGCCGGCAAATCGGCGCCCAAACGCCGGAGCTCGACGAGGCCCTCGATTACCTGCGTGAGATTTCACAGATGTGTGACGGCTAAGACAGTACTGCGCCAGGACGGGGTCGGGAGTCGATTGCGGTCACCGCGATCCAACTGGATAATCATTGCCGCAATCGACTCCCGACCCCCTCGCGCCGCGCGTCCTGCAGCGGAGACGCCTGCTCGGCTGAGATTACGCATGCTCCAGCAATTCAGCGAACAGAACCGCGACCTGATCGCCAACATCAACGGTCGCCTTCTTCATCGCAATGAAGCCGGTATCAGCCCGTTCGATTCCGTTGTGCAAGGCGGCGACGCGGTCTGGGAGGGCTTGCGCCTCTATGACGGCCGCATCTTCCGCCTGACCGAGCACCTCGATCGCCTCAAAGGTTCCGCGCTGGCCCTTGCCTTCGCGAAAATTCCATCGCACGACGAAATCAAAGAGCAAATCCGCCGAACGCTCGCCGCCAACCACATGACCGACGGCGTTCACATCCGCCTGACCCTCACGCGCGGCGTCAAAATCACCAGCGGCATGGACCCGCGTCTGAATCAAGCCGGCCCCACGCTCATCGTCCTCGCCGAACACAAGCCACCCGTCTATGACAAAGCCGGCCTCTCGCTGATCACGAGCAGCGTCCGCCGCTTCCCGCCCGACTGCCTCGATCCCAAAATCCACCACAACAATCTGATCCAGTCGATTCTCGCCAAAATCGAAGCCAACGTCGCCGGGGCCGACGATGCGCTCATGCTGGACACCCGCGGCTTTGTCGCCGAAACCAACGCCACCCACATCTTCATTGTTCACCGCGGCGAAGTGCTCACTCCCCGCACCGTCGCCTGCCCCGAAGGCATCACCCGCGCCGTCGTCCTCGAAATCTGCCGCGCCCAAACCATTCCCCACGCCGAGCGCGATCTCTCCCTGACCGAAATCTATCGCGCCGACGAAATGTTCTGCACCGGCACCATGGGCGAGCTCGCCGCCGTCACCAAGATTGATGGCCGCACCATCGGCCCCGGCCGCTCCGGCCCCCTGACCCAGCGGCTCAGCGAGCTCTTCGCCGAGCGAACCAAAAACGAAGGCGAGCAAATCCTGTAGGGTGGGCTGTGCCCACCATTTTGCCCTACCGCGTCTCCACCGTCACCGCCATCACCACCGGCGCACTCCGATCATCGCCTTTGACCAATTCGATTTTGGAAAGCGGCTGATCACGATTGACGGGAACCGACAAATACCGCACCTGCTTCCCGCGCAAATCGAATGCAAACTTCGACTGCGGCACGTCAATCCGCCGAATGTAGTCGGCGAAATGCTCGCCGTTGGTGAGCTTGTGATTTTCCGTCTGCCCGTCGGCATACGTGAGCCGCACGATCATGCTCGTCGAGCCATGTTGCCCGCCGGGAAATCCCCAGCCGGAGATGCCGGAGAGCAGGTGAATCGCTTTGGCAGGGAAACTGCACGTAAGCGACACCGACCGCGGCATCGACGGCGGAATTTTGCCTTGTGGACCATACAGCAAGACGACGTTGTTTGTTTTGCCATCCTGCGGATCGACCAGCACAAACGGCACGCCCTCAACCGTCTTTGGTCCCCAGTCCGGGAACACAATTCGCTCGCTCATCGACGTTTCGTCATGAAACATGCCCTTCACGCTCGTCACCGTCGCCACTTTATCTAGCGGAATCGGCACATACTTGCCCCGCTGCGTCAGGAACTCCAGTAAATCGGTGATATCTTGCGGCTTGACCTGCTTTTCAAATCCCTCCGGCATCAGCGACTTGGGCGACGCCTGCAGATTCTCGATGTCCTCGCGAAGCACGACATGCTTCTTCGCCTCGGTGTCGATCAGTTCAATCGCCGTCTTCGTTTCGGAAGCCAAGAGACCATTGATCGTCTGCCCGTCGGCCGTGAGGACTGAGAACACGCGATAGTTGCCTTCCACCGAACGGCTCGGATCGATCAAATGCACCAGCAACTCATGCTTCGGATGCACCGCCATGCCGGTGAGGTCCGGTCCAATCTTCGTGCCTTCGCCGGAGTGCATGTGACACTTCGCGCACTGATTTTTGAACACGAGCTTACCGGCCGCCGGATCACCCTTCTGTTGCACGAGCGGCAGCAGCTCATCCAGCACCTTTTGCCGATCCGGGTTCGGCAAGCTGCCGCCGGCTTCTAATAGCCGCCGGGCGCGGTTGGCAATCTGACGATCCGGATGACTCGCCAGCGCCTGCTTCTGATCGAGCGACAAATCGGCCAGCTGCAACTTGCCATCTTGAATCGCAGTCAGCAGCGAATTCGTCCAATCATGCCGGCTGAGAAGTACTGGCAGTGCCGCCTGCCGCACCGCCGGCGTTAGTTTCGGCAATCGATCGCTGAGGGCGTTCCCAACGGCTGGCGTTTCGCTTTTTCCAATCGCTACTACCAGGCCGCGAGCCAATTCTGGCGAACTCCGGGGCGTGATCAGATCAAGTACTTTCGCCGCTGAAGTATCGGCCTTTTGCAGCTCGACAAATTGGCTGGCCGCGGCGAGGCGATCGGAATCAGATTGATCCGCTTTACTCGCCGTTTCCAAAAACGCCGCCGCCATCTTGGCGACTTGCTGTCCGAGCTGCTGGCTGCCCCACCGCGTCGCCAGCGTCGCGACCTGCGCCTTCGCGGCTGGCGGCAGCTTGTCGAACAGCTTACTCAGCGATTGTTCCAGCTCCGCATCTAGCGCGATTTTACGTTCTCGCGGCCAGCCGCGGACCAATCCCCGCAGAATTGCCGACGCCACTTCCGGTTGTGCCTGCATCAAAGCCGCAACCAGCGGCCGCGGTTCCGCATTTTCGCCACGAGCGACATGCTCGGCAACAACGGCGATGCGATCAGCAATGGTTGGCGCGGCGAGAGTTGGTTTTGTCGAGGCGGCAATACTGCTGATGAAAAGGTCCCCTTGGACGGCTGCCGCCACGGTGAGCGCGTCGAGCAAAATGGGATCAGCCGCCGTGGCCGCTTCCCCCAGCGCCGTCACGATTACTTCGGTCGAGCGGCTGTTCGGCCTTTGCCGGGCGAGGGCGAGGATTGCCTGCAGACGCACTTGAGCATCGGGGTCGGAAAGTACGCCGCTGTCCAGCAAGGTAGCTAGAGAGTCTGAACCGTATTCCAAGAGCTGCGCGGCGATTCGGCGAACGCCGGCAGATGGATGCCGCAGTGCAGCAAGAGGAACTGCTGCATTCTGCTCGTTTGTAGGGTCGAGGCCTTTTAGAGTGCAGAGGGCATGAATCGCGGTCGTGTTTAGTCCAATAGAATCGACTTGTTGGCTATTGATCAGTTGGACCAGCGCGGGAGTGATGCTTTTGTCGCCGCGTTCAACGAGCAGCCGTTGAGCGAGAAGCCGCTGCTGCATATTGGTGCTTTTGAGCAGCTCGACAAGTTGTGCGGTGGGTGTTTTGTGGGTTGTAGCTGCGTCAGCTTGTTTGCTTGGCAGGCTGGAACCCTGCCCCACGTATGAAAGCCGATAGATGCGGCCGTGTTTTTTATCCCGCAGCGGCGTTTCGTAGGCCTGCCCTTTGCCCGTCTGAAAACCCGCCGGCGTCGGATTGTGCTGTACGATGTAGTTGTACCAATCGATGAACCACACGTTGCCGTCCGGCCCCACCTCGGCCTGAATCGGTGCCGACCATTCATCATCGCTCGCCACCAGGTTCCACGAATTCTTCGACTTGAATCCCGATCCGTTTTGCCGCAGCACAAACGTCGCGATGAGATGTCCCGTCGGCTCCGTAACAAACGCCGTCCGATTCCAATACTCCTTCGGATAATTGCGAGCGGTGTAGAGCGCATGCCCTGCGGCCGCCGTGAACCCGCCGTGCCAATCGACCTGTCGCACATTCTCAGTGACCGGATAAAAGCGATTGCTGTCCGCAATGCCATTCAGAACCGTGCTACTCCAACCCCGGACCGCTTCGTAGTACCGATTGGGAATCGGCATGTGCTCGCTCGGATTCCCGTTAGCCGTAGAACCAAAAATGATTCCTTCCTCGCTGATTCCCAAGCCCCAGGTGTTGTTGTTCGTCGAGCGGAGGAATTCGAGGTCGGTGACGGCGACGTTTTCGTTTTCGCCTTCAACCTTGAAGGCGAAAAAACCCTGCCGGAAGCCGGTCACGCGCTTACCGTTGGTCAGCACAGGCTCCGACGGGTTGTAGCCCTGCATCGCGTAATACCAATTGTCGATGCCATACCGGAAATTGCTGACCTCGCCGTGCGTGTCGCGCATGCTCCAGCCTGTGACGAGAACTTTCTTCAGGTCAGCCTTGTCGTCGCCGTTCGTGTCCTTGAGATAAAGCGTCTCCGTGCCGTTCTGAACGATCGCTCCGCCCCGATAGAACGCAATCGTCGTCGGAATGCTCAGCTTCTCCGCGAACACCGTGAACTTGTCCGCCCGCCCATCCCCGTCGGTATCTTCGCAGATGCGAATCCGATCGCGGCCTTCGCCGATCGGCTGCAACTCATTCGGATAGTCATACGTCTCGCACACCCACAGCCGACCGCGCTCGTCCCACGTCATGTAAATCGGCTTACCTTCCAACTGCGGCTCCGCAACGAACAACTTCACTTCAAAACCGACCGGCGTGACAAAATGCTTCATCGACTCTTCGACCGTCACCGGCTGCTGCATCTTGTTCCATTCCCCATCCCCGCGCCGCGACGGCCCTGGCGGATAGAACGGCACCTTGGCTTCGGTGAATTCAAACGGCTTCACATCCGTCCGCTTCGCCGTCATCTGCGGCGTTGCCGGTTCAGCCGCAGCAAACGCGCTGTAGGGAACGCCCTCTGTGGCGTTCCGCGGTGTGACGTCGGGTTTTTCCAACGCTACAAACGCCGGCACCACCCCCGGATCAGCCCCCACCGCCCACCGAATTCCCCGCTCCACCAAATTCTGAAATCCCGGATTCGCCCACGTCCGCTGATCATGGCCCCACGCCGTATAAAACACGCGCCCCTTCCCATGTGTCCGCACCCACGTCCAAGGCTCCTTCTGATCATCCTCTTGGCGGTACTCGAGAACGGTCCGATCCTTCTCATTGTGCTTCGTATGCACATACGTCTCATCAAAGCTCTCAAACCCACCAAACCCCTGCATGATCGGATGCTCGGCCTCTACAAGCGTGGTCCGAAACGTCCCGACCTTGTGACTCTTAAACTGCGCCCCCACCAGCTCGATGTACTTGTCCGAATTCAAAAAGCAGTACGACGCGCAGTGCAGCGGAACAAAACCCTTTCCGCTCGCCACGTAATCGAGCAGCGCCTGCTCCTGCTCCGGCGAGATCTTCGTCGTGTTGGCATAGATCACCAGCCCGTCGTACTTACCCAGCGTCGCCGCATTGAGATCCTCGACCTTGTCGCTATACGTCAGATCGATCCCGCGCTCCTTCAGCACCGGCTCAAGCTGCGCGAATCGCGCCGCCGGCTGATGATGGCCGTTGTCGCCCAGGAACAACAGCTTCAATCGCGCCTGCTCGGCGGCCGACCCATCATTGACCCAGCAGCCGATAACGATTGCCGCAACGGCAAGGAAAAATGATTGAAATCGATGCACGGAAAGCCTCTGTTTTGACAGCAAAAACAACGACAAGTCGAACAATCGCCACCTGGGAAGAGCCGCCCAGAATCAACGCTCCGCCCACCCGGCTCGCGGCTCATTCTACTACGCAAAACTGAGCCCTACGCCTACCGGACGACCTTGTTAGAATTCCACAGCCATTTTCTGTTAAAACGACAGTGAGTGGCAATCCTCGCGGCCGGTAACCCCGTCTAACCATTGAAGGCATGAGCGTGACCGAGCAAGCCCGCATGGCGGCCGATGAGCCGGCTGAGGGGGGTGCTGCGCGCGGGGGAGCTCTCCTGGAGGCGGCGTTCGCGCGGTATCAGGCCGAGCTGCTTGGTACGCTGTACTATCTGGTCGGCAACCTGGAAGACGCCCGCGATGCCTTGCAAGAGGCGTTCATCAAATGCTGGCGGCACCAGGAGGAGGTCACCCGGGTCGAGAACCTGAAGGCGTGGATTTTTCGCGTGGCGCTCAACGCCGGGCGGGACATCCGCGAGACGGCCTGGCGACGTAAACGACAGGGGCTCCCCGAGGACGAGTCAATGCTGGCGAGCCACGAGCAAAGCCCGGTCGAAATCATTGAGCACGACGAACGGCTGACGCGATTACGCTCCGCCCTGAAACAACTGAGGCACGAGGAGCAAGAGGTCTTCCTCTTGCGGCAAAATGGCGAGCTCACCTATGAACAGATCGCCGAAATGCTCGCCGTGCCCATCGGAACTGTGAAGACCCGAATGAGAATGGCACTCGCACGACTACGAGAAGTTTTGGAGGAATGACTGTCATTTGTCATTTGTCACTAGTCATTTGCAGGGGCACAAATCGCAAATGATGAATGACGAATGACCAATGACCAATGACCAATGACCGACGGCCAGCAAATCCGCGAGCAGATGTGGGACTACGTCTATGGCCTCCTCTCCGAAGAGGAATGCCAGGAGATGGTCGCGCGCATCAAATCCGACCCGCAGCTCGCCCGGCTCTATGCCGAGGTGCGGCTAAAGGGTGAGTTGGTGGCTCAAGCCGCGCTAGTCGAAGATTCGTCGCTGCAGCTCAAGGCTGATCCAAAAGGTCAACCGCAAGTAGCTCAAAAACAAGCCGCCGCCGGCACGCGAAGCTCCGCTTTTTGGCATGAGCGTGCGACGCAACTTATTGCCCTCGCTGCCGGCGGCTTGATTGTTATTCTCGGGACTGGCCTCTGTTGGCCGCGCACGAACGCGGAAGGCTTCGCCCGAAATTTCGTCGCCACCGATGTCGTCGCGCTCGAATCTCTGCCAGCGGGGCTGACGAATCAACTGGCTTTGCACACCTATCACGTCAGTCCAGCCGGTGAAGCTGCCGAAAATGCCTCTGCAGAGGTCCAGTTGCGTCTCATCGACAGTTTCGGCAAAGAGCAGTTTCAAAAAACTTTGCGCACGAATGCCAGCGGCCAGGCCAACGTCGAAATTCCTGGCGCTGCGCTCGAGCCAGGCACTCGACTGGAAGTCAATCCCTCGCGGGCGAGCGCAAAGGGACAATCGGTTGCACTAACCACGGAGCTGCCCGTCGAGCCGGAGCCTGAAATCACTTACTTCCTGTCGAAGGAGCCTGTCGCTGAACCGCCGGCTGATGCCGCAGGCTCCACTTGGAATTTTGCCGCCTTCAGCGCCAAGCCGATTCCTGAAAACCAATCGCAAATCACGGGCGGCGGCGGCGAATTCCGATCCCGAGACGTAGAACAGCGTCGAGGCGGAGCCGTCGTAAATGGATATGTGCAGCTGACAAATCGCGCAGCCGGGCGCACGCTGGCCCAGACGCCCGCCAAATCACTTGTCAAACAAGAAGCGGCGGCATCGCCGCCGACTCAAGTCGTTGAGGCCGGCCAACCAGTCCAAGTCGATATTCTGCCGCAACTCGCCAACAAGTCGCTCGATGTTGCCGTCCTCTGCCGCGGCGTCACCGTCGCCGCGACTTCGGAAAACGAAACTCCTTCCGCCCAAGAAAACAGCAAGGAAAGCAGCACTGACGAGGCCAAGCTCGCCGACCGCAAAGCAAAAATCGGCCAACGACAGATCACCGTGCCACTACCGCCCGAAGCGGACGGCTTGATGGAAGTGGAAATTTACGACCAAAACAGCAACCAACCGGAACCCGTCCAGCGGAATCTGGTCTATCGCCAGCCTCTACGTAAGTTAGTCGTTGAACTGCCAGATTTCCGCACGCAAGTCGCGCCCGGCGATGATGTCGAACTGAAACTGCATGTCGTTGATGAAACAGGTAATCCGGCAGCCAACACGCGCGTCGGAGTCCGTGTTTGGAACGAGCCCTTGGTGCGGCAACTCGGCGACCGCCCGCTGCTGCTCATCGACGCCGTTCTAAACGGTCAGGGCTTCGATTACGGTCAAAACGCGCAGGTCGCGGCGAATCAGCAGGGGCAACAGCCGGATTTGCGTCGGCTCAAGCAGCAAGCCAATAATTATCAGCGCCAGATGCGAGCTGCTCGCGCCGCTCCGCCGTCGGACGCCCACGCGGCAAGCGCGCCCGCAGCCGGCGCGCTCGTCCAGGATCGCCAATTGAATGAGTCGCAGCAATTTGCGCGAATCGACGCCGTTGCGAGTATAAAAGTCGAGCTCGCCAGCAATCGCGATGCCGTCAAGCTCGCCATTCGCAATGCCGCGGACGAATCTGCAGCCAGGCGCGAGCGAGCCATGAGAATTCTTGGCGGCGTATCGGTGCTCGGCGGAATCGCCGTCCTGCTTATCGTCGCGGGTTTGGCCGCCCTCAAGTTAACAGCCAACGTTCGCGTGTTGGCCGTGCCGCTCGCGACCGCCCTGGCGAGCCTGCTGATCGGCATCGCTTGGCTAGGCGTGCCGCCGAGTCGCTCGCTCCCAACGATCGCAATGGCAGCGCCAGCCGCCTCAAAAAATGCACCCGTAAGTGACATGGCTTCTGTGCCGGCTGCCGCGGAATCGGCTCGCTTGGATTTAAGAGAAGAATCGCAGTCGCACGCCGCCGGTGGTCCCGCACCGCTTTCCGCTAGCGCGGCGCCACAATCACCTGGCGCGCCGGGAGGTTTCGCGTTTGCCCCCGGGGGCGCGCCCAACACGGCCAAGCCCACTGAACCCGAAACCCTTCGTCTCGCCGCCCCCGCCAGCGTGGCCGGTTTCGGCGCTAAAGCCGCTCCAGCCGAGAAAAAGGATACCGACAAAGACTCGAATCCGACCGTCACGCCCCCCTCGCTCTATTTCGATCCCAATCTGATAACCGACGACAAAGGCGATGCCACGATCCGCTTAAAAATGCCTGCCGTCCCCTGTGAATACCGTCTTTTGATTGATGCCCTCGGCAACGGCCGCATCGGCTCCCGCCAGGAATTGCTGAGTTGCTCTAGCCCATCCAATTAAAGGCGAGCGGGAGGCGTCAGCCTCCCGGTACGTTGAATTAGTGACGATCTTCTCAATCGGCTTGCCACGCTTCTTTGCCCGTTTACAATCTTATTGATACTGACGTCGGCCACATTTGAAGGTTTTACGTCCGAACCACGGCTGTCCTGTCTCAATAAGATCGCTCATGTCCGAACATTCGCCCCTTAGCAATGTCCCCGTCGCCCTTTCCCCCCGCGACCGCTTTGTCGAATACCTCCAAAGCCGCGGCATGCGGGTGACACAACAGCGACTGTCGCTTGTCGATCACGTCTTCTCCCGCCACGAGCATTTCGACGCCGAGCAGCTCATGGAGCAGCTCCCCAATAGCGGTCAGCCCGGTCACGTCAGCCGCCCGACCGTCTATCGCACGCTCGGCGAATTCGTCGATGCCGGCCTCCTGCGAAAATTCGTCCTCAATGGCCGCTCGGTCTATGAGCACGACTACGGCTATCCGCAGCACGACCATTTCCATTGCACCGAGTGCAACAAACTGTTCGAATTTGAGAACGAGAAGCTCCAGCAGCTTCGCGACGAGCTCGGCCGCGAGCACCAATTCCGCGTCACCGGCCACCGCCTGATCATCTCCGGCGTCTGCCGCGACTGTGTCCGTGCCAAACGCCGAGCCCGCCACCAGATGAACATGATCTAATAGGTCCCTCCCGCCGGGCCGGACCTGACCGTAGTCCTGCTCCTAATCTTGCTCTTGCTCTTGCTCTTAATCCCATTCTTAATCGTACTCTTACTCTTTCTCTTTCTCCCGATCCCACAGTCAACCGCAGCATGGCCCGACATTTTAAGAAGGCGACGGTCGCATTTCTGCTCTATCTTGGCGTTTCTTGTCTCGCGTTTGGTCAACAAAGTAACCCGCTTCAATATCCCCAAGCAGCCACGCGCCAAATCGACTTCCTCCGAGATATCCAGCCCCTCTTCGAAAGTCGCTGCAACATTTGCCACGGCGAAGACGACCAGGCTGGCCAGCTCCGCCTCGACGCCAAAGCCATCGTTCTCAAAGGCGGCAAGTCAGGCCCGCTGTTCGCCGCTGGCAAAAGCGCCGACAGCCTCTTGATCAAACGCCTCGTCGGCATCGCCGGCAAGCGCATGCCCCTCGACGACGACCCACTCACCGACGACCAAATCGGCCTCATCCGCGCCTGGATCGACCAAGGCGCCATCTGGCCCGACGGCGTTGGCTCGCCCGCGACCGAAGTCAAAAAGCACTGGGCCTATGTAGCCCCGCAATCGCCGCCTTTGCCACATGTCAGCAATTCCGCCTGGCCCAACAACGCCATCGATCGCTTCATTCTGTCCCGACTCGAAAAAGAGCAGATTTCGCCGTCACCTGCAGCCGACCGCGAACGCCTCATCCGCCGCGCATCGCTCGATCTGATCGGCCTGCCACCAGCCGTCACCGAAGTTGATGCCTTCTTAGCCGAAGCCGGCAACCGTCCTGACGCCTACGACCGTCTCCTCGATCGTCTCCTCGCCTCTCCCGCTTACGGCGAGCGCTGGGCGACGCCGTGGCTCGACGCCGCCCGCTATGCCGACAGTAACGGCTATCAGCGCGACGGCCACCGCACGATCTGGCCCTTCCGCGATTGGGTCATCCGCGCCCTCAACTCCGACATGCCCTTCGACCGCTTCACCATCGAGCAAATCGCCGGCGATCTTTTGCCAAACGCCACGCTCGAACAGCAAATCGCCACCGGGTTTCACCGCTGCACCACCGTCAGCGTCGAAGCCGGCACCGACGAAGAAGAAAACCGCACCAACCAAATCATCGATCGCGTCAACGTCACCGGCACCGTCTGGCTCGGCACGACGCTCGAATGCTGCCAGTGCCATGACCACAAATACGATCCATTTACGCAGCGCGATTACTACGGGCTCTTCGCCTTCTTCAACAACACGCCCAAGGAAACCTACCAGCGCACCAAAGGCTCCGCCGCCCTCGAATTCGGCGGACCTGAGCTCGAATTACCGCCCGAGGAGACAACAGCCGCTCGCCGCAACGAGCTGGCTGCCCGGCGAAAGCAAATCGCCGCCGAGCTCGAGCAATGCGTCGCCAGCGAAGCAACCGGCCTCGCCGCCTGGGAGCGCGAGATGGCCGATAAGGAAAAAGCCGACGAAGCCAAGCTGCCTGCCAATATCAAAAAGCTCCTCGCCGTACCCGAAGTCAAACGTAACGCCAAACAAAAAACTCAGATCCGCGACCACTTCGTCGGCCTCTCGCCCGAAACCAAACGCATGCAGGCCGAGATGGACGAACTGAAAAAACAAATCGATGAGCTCGCGCCGCCCAAGACGCTCACAATGACCGAAATGAACGAAGCTCGCGCCACGACAATCTTTGAACGCGGCAGCTTCCTCTCACCTGGCGAAAAAGTCGAACTCGGCACGCCGCAAATCCTGCCGCCGTTACCTGCCACCGCGCCCCAATCCCGCCTCGGCCTTGCCCAATGGCTGGTCGATCCGGCTAACCCCCTCACCGCCCGCGTGCAAGTCAATCGCGCCTGGGCCCAATTCTTCGGCCGCGGTCTCATCACCAGCGAGGAAGATTTCGGCGCCCAAGCCGATCCACCATCGCATCCTGACCTCCTCGATTGGCTCGCCACCGAATTCCGCGACCACGGCTTATCCACGAAGCAAATACATCGCCGCATCGCCGAATCCGCCACCTACCGCCAAAGCTCCGCCTTCCGTCGCGATCTCGTCAACAAAGACCCCAACAACCTCTTCCTCGCCCGCGCCCCGCGCCTCCGCCTCACCGCCGAGCTCATCCGCGACAACGCCCTCGCCATCAGCGGCCAAAAACAATCCAAAATGTTCGGCCCGCCCGTCTATCCGCCGCAGCCCGCAGGCATCTGGCGCGTCACCGGCCTCGTCGATAACAATTATCGACCCAGCGTCGGCGAAGACGCCCTTCGCCGCGGCGTCTATACCGTTTGGCGTCGCAGCGCTCCCTATCCCAGCTTCATCAACTTCGACGCCCCCGACCGCTCCGCCTGCACCGTCAAGCGCCCCCGCACCAGCACGCCCCTCCAAGCCCTCACGCTGCAAAACGATCCCGTTTACATCGATTTGGCCCAAGCTCTTGCCGATAACCTCACCGCTCAAACCGCCGACAAGCCGCTCGATGAGCAGCTAACCCATGCCTTTCGCACCGTCCTTTGCCGAAAACCAACCGGCAGCGAATTACTCGCCCTCCGCGAAGCCTTCAACGCCGCGCTAGACCGCTACCACACCGACCCAGCCGCCGCCAAGTCTGTCATCGGCAATCACGAAATACCCCCAAACACAACCACCGCCCATTGGGCCGCCTGGTTCAACCTCGCCCAAATCCTGCTCAACCTCGACGAAACAATCACCAAAAACTGAGCAGCCTCTGCAATGTCATCATCAAATCTCAAATCTCAAATCTGCAATCTGAAGTTATCGCTCACCCGCCGCGCCCTCCTTCAAACCGCCGGCATGGGCCTCGGTTCCCTCGCCCTACGCTCGCTTTTAGCCGAAGAACCGTCCGTGGATGCCACCGCTGGCTTGCCCGGCAGTGCGCAAACCGCGCTGTCTTCAAAACCGGGCAATCCATCCGCTCGCGCCAAATCCATCATCTTCCTCCACATGGTCGGCGCTCCCTCGCAGCTCGACCTCTTCGACTACAAACCCACACTCCAGGAATTTGACGGCCAGCCCGTCCCCAAACACCTCATCGAAGGCCAACGCTTCGCCTTCCTCCGCGGCCATCCCAACCTCCTCGGCACCAAATTCAAATTCAACCAGCACGGCAACTCCGGCCTGGAACTGTCCGAGCTTCTGCCGCACCTGGCGACCGTTGCCGACGAAATCGCCGTCGTCAAAACTCTCCACACGGAGCAAATCAACCACGGCCCGGCCCAGCTCATGTTCCACACCGGCTTCGGCCGTTTCGGCCGCCCCAGCGCCGGCGCCTGGGTCACCTATGGCCTGGGCAGCGAGAACCGCGATCTGCCCGCGTATGTCGTCATGATTACCGGCAACGTCGCGGGCGCCGGCAGCGCTCTCTGGGGCAGCGGCTTTCTGCCCAGCGTCTATCAAGGCGTCGAATTCCGCAGCTCCGGCGATCCTGTCCTGTTTCTGTCAGATCCGCCCGGCATCGACCGCACCGACCGCCGTCGCATCCTGGACGGCGTCCAAGCCCTCAATCGCCAGCAACTCGATGTCGTCGGCGATCCCGAGATCGCCACCCGCATCGCCCAATACGAAATGGCCTTCCGCATGCAGGCCAGCGTGCCCGATCTGGTGGACATTAAAAACGAGTCCGCCGACACGCTCGACATGTACGGCATCAAAGCCGGCCAGCCCTCGTTCGCTGCCAACTGCCTCCTCGCCCGCCGCCTCGTCGAGCGCGGCGTCCGCTTCGTCCAACTATTTCACGCCGACTGGGACCATCACGGCAACCTCGCCGCGGGCCTCCCCGCCCGCTGTAAAGAAGTCGATCAGCCGATGGCCGCCCTCGTCAAAGACCTCAAGCAGCGCGGCCTGCTCAACGAGACGCTCGTTGTCTGGGGCGGCGAATTCGGCCGCACGCCCATGCAACAAGGCACCGACTCCGACGACAACCCCGCCGCCAAGCCCGGCCGCGACCACCACAAAGACGCCTTCAGCATCTGGATGGCCGGCGGCGGCGTAAAACCCGGCATCTCCCTCGGCAAAACCGATGACCTCGGCTACACGATCGTCGAAGACCCCGTTCACATCAACGACTTCCACGCCACGCTGCTCCATCTCGTCGGTCTCAACCACGAGCGTCTCACCTTCAAATTCCAAGGCCGCCAATACCGCCTCACCGACGTCGCCGGCCACGTCGTCACCAAACTTCTCGCCTAGTCGTGGGGTAGGCCTCTGGCCTGCCCAGAAAATCAATTGCGTCTACTCCGCTAGCTACGAACTGCTGGCATTTCCTGAGACTGGAATTCTCCAGCCGCCACGAAACCTTCAACCGTAAATCTCAACTACGGTCAACCAACTTCCCCCGCCAGCCGATTGAATTGGTATCGGTTATGACGAGTCTTCCTTTGTGTCTCTGTGACCTCTGTGCCTCCGTGTGAGATTTAAAGAGATGCCAGCCGACCTCCCGGTAATCAACGCCCTCTGGATCGGCCAACTCTCCCCCGTCGAGCGCCTCTGCCTCGGCTCGTTCGCCTCCCAAGGCCATCCCGTCCACCTCTACGCTTACGAAGAGATCGAAAACCTGCCCGCCGGCATCACGCTTCAAGACGCCGCCCAAATCCTCCCCCGCTCGCTGATCTTCAAAAATCAACTCGGCAAAGGCAAAGGCAGTCTCGCCGCCTTCTCCGATCTCTTCCGTTTCAAGCTCATGCTCGACCGCGGCGGCTGGTGGGTCGATGCCGATATCTTCTGCCTCAAACCCTTCGACTTCACCACTCCTTACGTCTTCGGCTTCGAAGGCGCTGGCGTCGCCAGCGGCGTCATCAAAATGCCTCGCGGCTGCGGCCTCGCAGAGCGCTGTTTCGACCTCGCCCGCCGCGTCGATCCCGCCACCATCGTCTGGATCGAGCTCGTCAAAATTCTCGACGCCGCCATCCGCGATCTTCGCCTGCTCGACTACGTCCTGCCGCAGCACACATTCTCGCCCATCGACTGGCGCGAAATCCCCAAGTTCGTCACCGGCCGCAAAACATTCGCGATTCCTGAGAACTCCCACGCCGTCCACCTCTACAACGAAATGTGGCGTCGCCACCACCTCGACAAACACCGCCGCTACCCGGCCAATTCCATCCTTAACATTCTCCGCCGCCACGCCGGCATCGAAACCCTCGACACCGAACTTCCTCCCTCGATTCTCTCCCTCACCACCCGCCGCATCGCCCAAACCATCTTCCGCCGCGCCGCCTAATGCAGGTCACTCACGCCGTGAGTTAACCGCGCCGCCGCTAAGTCCTCCACTCCATCAGCCCGCAGCAAACCTGCTGCCGGAGGCGCTGCGACCCATCGTCCACCTGGTTCGATGCTCTCGCGTTCCTCCTTGCTCAGTATCATGTTTTGCGCGCCTACGCGTCCGAATCAGAAAGCTTGAACTTTTTGCATGGGCCCCTTGAATTCCTCCATCGCGCGCTACAATGAACTTTGAAATCAGCCGCAAGCGGGCTCAAACGGCGCTCGAGCCAATCGTGTGCGGACTGCCCGTGCCCATCATTGCCGCAGGGCCTGGACGGAGAGGAAGTTAAGAAAAAGAATTAACAACAACGGCAATGTCACTTTGAGAATTAACTTTTAACAATCCTTTAGCGAAACAATTATTTAGAAGCTCATCACCTTTCTCAAACAATGAGAAAGGTTTTTTTGTTAGATGGAAATGAACAAATGTATATTTAACATTTACCGACGGGAAAGAAAGGAGCGGAAACTTTTATCCAACAACTTATTTTGAGTTTTGCTTTTATCAAACAAACAGTACTTGGAGCATCGACCATGACGGATCACAATTTTCTTAATGACCTTGAAGCATTCGTGACTGCAGACTCGCTTTTCTCGCCGGCAATTGGCCAATTCGACGAAAATGAGCTCGTCTCGGACATTCCATTCGAACTCTTTCGATTTGACTCGCCAATCGCTGTGGTAACCACAGTGGGAGTACCCAATGGCTATGTCTTACAAGACACAATGCTAGACGTGTTGCTAGGCGAGGCTGACGCATCGCTTGCATCTGGCCAAGCGAGTCAACCTTTCCGGCCAGACTTTGTCATTTCTCCAACACTAACGTTTTCTGGCATACTTGAAGTCGCCGAAAAGCGGAATGCGCAAATGTTGGTGGTTGCGAGCGAAGAAGAAATACTCGGCTCGCTCTCTCTCGAAAACTTGCTCTGGCGGCGAGGCATGCTTCTTTTACGGGAACTAGGGCGCGAGCTCGGGCAGGTGACGCTTGAACTCTGCACCTTTCATTCCACATCATTCTATACCCTTCCCCAAGGCCGCCAGCAAAAAGCAAAGGATGATTTCCGGATGAAAGGACAGGCAAGATGGGATGCATTGAGGGACGTGGCCGAGCCGCGGGGTAAGCGCGCCGACGCTGATTGCATGCGCCGTGAGCTGATCCAATGCACGACGTTCCGCGACAAAAAGACGATGTTATTTAAATCCGAACTGGGATTGAAAACAGACCGCCGAACCATCGTGCGAACGTTCAATTTCTTCGAGCGCATCCGGAAGTACTGCGAACGTCCTCAAGCCACATACACGCACGACTGCCATGCCGCTTCAGTCCTTGAAGGCGCATGCCATGAAAAAATCACTCCCGACGATAGAATGCCGATATTTGTGAGCATTCCCATCCATAAGACGCTTCGCATAAAAAATATTTCTGATTTGGCTCGCGCCGTACGTGATTGCAAGGAACTAATTGCAGATATCAGTGCCGCTGTATAGCGGATTTGTATCGGTTTCAAAATCCAAGATCATATTCGGCGGCAGTCGTTGGCCAAGCGACTGCCGCCACCTAAAGCTCTCTAACCTGCCCACACAATTTGCCCAGTGCCGTCACAGGCGGTACGAGTTCCTCTTCTCTGCCCCCGACAATGCCCGGAATTGACTTCGCCGAAGTGCGATCACGAATTCGTCTGGCCCAGCTACTCGAGCTTTCAGGTTTTACAGTGGTAAGCCGAATGGGCGACCAAGTGCGCGGTCCCTGTCCGGTTCACCGATCGAGTTCTCCGCAAAGCCGATCGTTCTCTGCAAATCTGACCAAGAACACGTTTCGTTGTTTCACCTGTGGCGCTAAAGGAAATCAGCTCGACCTCTGGGTAGCCGTCACGAAGCTCCCGCTGCACGACGCAGCCGCTAACCTCTGCGAAAGACTCGGCATGGAAACTCCGTTTATTCGACGCCGGTAATCGCCTCTCCACTCCTGATACTAGGGACAGAGAAGAGGAACCCGTAATTTCCGGCCGCCTCCTGAAGGCAAAAAAAACTCCAACTTTAGTACAACCCGCCCACCTTCCATCCGTGTCAGAAACAGCGCCCCCCAGCTAAACTCAACAACAACGATCCACGCCTCTGCAACTGACTACTGACAAATGACAAACCTCAACAAATACTCCTCCAAAATCACCCAGCCCAAAAGCCAAGGCGCCAGCCAGGCCATGCTCTACGGCACCGGCCTGACCGCCGACGACATGAACAAAGCCCAGGTCGGCATCGCCAGCGTCTGGTACGAGGGCAACACCTGCAACATGCACCTCAACAAGCTGGCCGACGAGGTGAAAAAAGGCGTCACCGCCGCCGGCCTCGTCGGCATGCGCTTCAACACCATCGGCGTATCCGACGGCATCAGCATGGGCACCGAGGGCATGTGCTACTCCCTCCAATCCCGCGACCTCATCGCCGACTCCATCGAAACCGTCATGGGAGCCCAGTGGTACGACGCCCTCATCGCCCTTCCCGGCTGCGACAAGAACATGCCTGGCTGCCTCATGGCCATGGGCCGCCTCAACCGCCCCGCCATCATGGCCTATGGCGGCACGATCCGCGCCGGCTGCACGCCCCGCCACCCCAAGCTCGACGTCGTCTCCGCCTTCCAAGCCTACGGCGAATTCATCACCGGCAAAATCACCGAAGAAGAACGCGAAGAAATCATCCGCTGCAGCATCCCCGGCGCCGGTGCCTGCGGCGGCATGTACACGGCCAACACCATGGCCAGCGCCATCGAAGCACTCGGCATGTCGCTCCCTTACAGCTCGTCGATACCGGCCGAAGACCCGCTCAAAGCCGGCGAATGCATCGCCGCCGGCAAAGCGATCCTCAACCTGCTCGAAAAAGACCTCAAGCCGCGCGACATCATGACCCGCGAAGCCTTCGAAAACGCGATTGTCATCGTCATGGCCCTCGGCGGCTCGACCAACGCCGTCCTCCACCTCATCGCCATGGCCCGCTCCGTCAACGTCTCCCTCACCATCGACGACTTCCAAAAAACCAGCGACCGCGTCCCCTTCATCGCCGACCTCAAACCCAGCGGCAAATACGTGATGGAAGACCTGCATCACATCGGCGGCACTCCCGCCGTCATGAAATACCTGCTCGAAAAAGGCTACCTCCGCGGCGACTGCATCACCGTCACCGGCAAAACCATCGCTCAGAATCTCGTCGAAGTCAAAGGCCTCGCCGAAGGCCAGAAAATCATCTACCCCGTCGAAAAGCCGATCAAAGACTCCGGCCACATCCGCATCATGAAAGGCAACTTCTGCCCCACCGGCGCCGTCGCCAAAATCACCGGCAAGGAAGGCCTCAAATTCAGCGGCCCCGCCAGGTGCTACGACAGCGAAGAAGACATGCTCCACGGCCTCGAGCAAAAGCAAATCAAAAAAGGCGACGTCATCATCATCCGCTACGAAGGTCCCAAGGGCGGCCCCGGCATGCCCGAAATGCTCACCGTCACCAGCGCCATCATGGGCGCCGGCCTCGGCGCCGACGTCGCCCTGATCACCGACGGCCGCTTCTCCGGCGGCTCCCACGGCTTCCTCGTCGGCCACGTCACCCCCGAAGCTCAAGACGGCGGCCCCATCGCTCTCGTAAAAGACGGCGATCAAATCACCATCGACGCCGAAACCAACCGCATCGACCTCGCCCTCTCCGACGCCGAACTCGCCCAGCGAAAATCCTCCTTCAAGGCCCCGCCCTTCAAGCACACCCGCGGCACCCTCTACAAGTACATCAAAAACGTCAAAACCGCCTCCGAAGGCTGCGTTACGGATGAGTGAACTGACGTTGGCGACCAAGTGCAGTCGCCGCGTATAATAGGAGACATCGTTTTGACAGGAGAGAGCAGATGACTGATTCGACCGTCCTTTTGGATCAAGCTTTGGAACTACCTCCAGCCGCCCGCAAAGAGCTCGCCATGCAGATTTGGTTGAGCGCCGAGGAAGGGCCGAATCGGCCGTTGTCAAAAGACGAATTTGAGACCATGCTCTTGGAGCGAATTCAGGAAATTGAAAACGGCGAATTCGAAACAGTGGATGCCTTCGAGGCATTGGAGCAAGCTCGCCAGCGCGTCGCCAGGGGCCGCGAATGAAGCTGCGCCTCACGAAGCGAGCTCTGCGGGAATTCGACCAAGCTGTCGATTGGTTTAGGACGAAGCGCCCTTGGCTTGTGGATCGATTTCTCGACGATATTCGCGCGGCTTTTGATCAAATAAGTCGCACGCCCCAGAAGCTGCCTCGTGTGGAAGTAAAAGTCGGCAACACGAAACGCGAGTGGCGCCGCAGGTTGCTAAAACGCTTTTCCTATATCGTCGTTTTCTTCATTTCTAATGATACGGTTGTTGTTTGCACGGTCTCACACACCAGCCGCGATTGGACCTCCCAACTAACCGATCGCGAAGAGTAAGCTTGCCCCCGTGCGTTACGAACACATCACCGCCGACCAACACCTCCGCGATTTCTGCGAAACCATCGCGCCTGCCTCCATCGTCGCCTACGACACCGAATTCGTCTCCGAAGACAGCTACCTCCCCGACCTCTGCCTCATCCAGCTCGCGGCTGCCGGCCACCTCGCCATCGTCGATCCGCTGGAAGTCAAAGACCTCTCCCCCCTCTGGAACCTGCTCACCTCCCCCGGCCGCGAAACGCTTGTCCATGCCGGCCGCGAAGAATTCCGCTTTATCTGGAAGCACACCGGCAAGGCCCCGAGCGCCTGGTTCGACGTCCAGATCGCCGCCGGCCTCATCGGCATGGAATATCCCGCCTCCTACGGCACGCTCTCGTCCAAGCTGATCGGCAAAACCATCTCCAAAGACGAAACCCGCACCGACTGGCGTCGCCGCCCGCTCACGCAGCGGCAGCTCGAATACGCCTTGATGGATGTCGCCGACCTCGAAGCCATCCGCGGCGTCCTCCACAAGCGCCTCAGCGATCTCGGCCGCCTCTCCTGGCTCGAATCGGAACTGGCCGACTGGCAGCGCGATCTGGTCGAGTTCGAAACCGGCGAACGCTGGCGACGTCTCGGCGGCATCGCCAGCTTCTCGCCCCGCGCCCTCGCCGCCGTCCGCGAGCTATCCAACTGGCGCGACGTCGAAGCCGAGCGCCGCAATCAACCCGCCCGCCGCATCCTCCGCGACGACCTGCTGATCGAAATCGCCAAGCGCCTCACCGCCGATCCCAAACGCATCCGCGCCGTCCGCGGCATGGAGCGCGGCGACCTGCAAAAGTTCATTCCCAAATTCGCCGCAGCAATCGAAAAGGCCCTCGCCCTCAAAGACCACGAGCTCCCCCACCTCCAGCGCAAAAGCTCCCGCCCCCAATTGAATCTGCTCGGCCAATTCCTCAGCACCGCCCTCGGCAGCATCTGCCGCGGCGCCCAAGTCGCCCCCAGCCTCGCCGGCACCACCCAAGACGTCCGCGACCTCATCGCCTATCGCCTCAACCTCGGCGGCTTCGAAGAAGGCGAGCTTCCCACCCTCGCCCAAGGCTGGCGTGCCGAAGTCGTCGGCCACGTCATCGACCACCTCCTCTCCGGCGACCTCGTCCTCCGCATCACCGACCCCCTCGCCGACGAACCCCTCGCCTTCGAACGCCGCCCCTCGTAGCCATCACGCTCCGCGTGATGAGCCCCCGCCTTCGTGGGGCACGCATCTTGCCTGCCATTACTTGCCTCTCCCCTTGGGAGAGGACCAGCCGTGAGGGTGCTGCATTTGCTTCTCGTGCCCCAGGGTCCTCCCTGGGCACGCACTACCCCGAGGCTCCTGCCTCGTTACACGATCCACTCCGTTATACGCGGCCCTCCCAATCCCGCCACAACCCAGCCGCATAGCGGCGACTGCCGGTAGCCGGGCGTTTCAACGCCCGGTCCGCGATCCGCAGCAGCCCCAAAAGCCGCGTAGCGGCGATCGATATTGACCAACGCTACGCCCGTCTCTCTCCACAACGTTGTGCCCGAGTCTCCCGACCCCGCACCCGCCGCCCACTCACGTAATCCCTTGCAGCCGCAACGCGGCGACCATCCGTCAGCCCAGGGCACCGCCCTGGGTACACGATCGCGCAATAAAACCGAAGCCCTGAAGGGGCGATATCAATACCAACGACATCCGCAGCCCTGCTGGGAGCAAGTTGCCCGTCAGGTCGTATATTTTCCACCACGGTGGCGATGAGCGTAGCCGATCGAGACAAGTGAGTTAAGGATGTCCTCGACCGTCTCCTGTCGAGCGCGGAGAAAGAGACCGGCGATTTTCGCGGACGTAAGTGGCGACGTTGCGGCGGCGAGGGCGTCCTGGATGGCTTTGGTGCGGGCCGAAAGTTCTTTGGGCCAGGGCAACTTAGTAGGTCGGGCAGGCCCTGACCGACCAGGTCCGCGGGAACGCTTTCCATCGTGTTCGTTTTCGCGCGACGGCAGAGTGGCTTCCGCGGCCGCCGCCAAGGTAGTCCCCTCACTCCGTGAGGGACTGACCTTCGAGCGACGTTTTTTCCGGGGTTGGCTATCATCCAAGGTTGACGTTGTTTCCGCTTCCGGCGCTTGCGGAGCAAGGGGCCTACCCTGGGCTTGGAAATCGGGCCGCAGCCAACGCACTAAGCCGCGGGATTCTTCGGAGGCGCGTTCGGAATTCAGGGCGACGAGGTGGGTGAGGATTTGTTCGTCGGTGAGGGTGGGGGGCCAGCCGTAGGCGGCGAAGACGGCGGCGTCGAGGTCGTCGTGGAGCTGCTGGAGGACGCTGACGAAGCCGGCGTGGTGGATTCTCTGGTCTTTCTCGTTGAGGGGTTCTCCGGCGCGGAGTTTTTCGAGGACGTTGTACATGTCGGTCAGCGTCAGCCACGGATGCTGCTCCTGCCGGCGTTTGCGAAGGTCATCGAGTTGTTCGGCGAGGTCTCCGATGGCATTTTTTTGGTTTTCTGTAGCGTCGGGAAATGGGAAAGGAAGGAAGCAGGGACCGTTCTGGTATCGCGGGCGATCCTCAAGTGTTCCTCCGGACGCGATGGCCCAATCGACGTGTACACGACTGGAAAGCACTCCGAGGGTGAATGCGTCGTCAACTCCAATTACATATAGAGAAGCGTCGGGAATTGTTTCACTCGACACGAAGCAAAACGGCCTGTGCTTCGCCACTTCTGGGGTCGCGATGTACCGAGCCAATCCCTGTATGCTTGCTCTCATCCGTTCATTTGAGCGCCCAAAAAGCCACCAGTCTCGCTTCCGCTGCGGGTCGCGATTCGCCATCCTGAATGGTCGCACTGTATCGTTAACGCGCTGGTAGGCGTCCGGAAATGACTCTCGCGCTTCGGACTCAGACAAACCATGAAAATCGATCACTTGAAGATCTCGTGAGCGTTGTACGAGATCGCGATTACTTAAGAACGGCTTGACCCGAGATAGGCTCTCTTTGGAAAAAGTGGCGATAATAGACTCATCAACGAGGAACCCATCGCCAACTAGCTTCACGCCCTGTTGGCAAATTCCTTCATTGGCAAGCAGCGGTGTCGCGTCAGAAAGCGCCGCCCCGACTCTTAAATTAGCTTGAATCGCGCCGCGACGTTCTAACAGTTCTACTTGGGCCTCCTCGCTTTGCGATGGGCGCTCTGCGAAAACCTCCATCAGGCGCCCGGGCACAATTCCGCGCATCCCCACCGTCATCGCGATACGAACTGCGGCACCCAATTCATTGTCCACCCAAGGGTGGTCAGGAACTGCGAAAACGATCGAAAGTACAGGGTCGCCTTTGAGAAAGCGCTCCAGCATTTTCCGACTGTAGTGCTGCGTGATGCTGTTCGTCGTAATGAATCCAAATCGTCGTATGGAATCGGCACATGCAAGCGTTCCCGCTATGTTCCACCAATACATAACGTAATCGGCAGACTCTTCAACGTCCTCGTGTGCTTCGCGTAGAGCTTCAACATATGGGTCGCTCAGGAGCAATCGCATTCGCTTGTTCCCGATGAACGGCGGATTGCTGACGATGTAATCGGTCTTCGGCCATTCGGCTTTGCGCGGGTTGATGTATTTGACAACGGGCACTTGAGCCGTTTCGTCGGGGACTTGTTCGCCGGTGACGGGATGCTGCTTTGTGGTGCGCCCGTCCCAGCGGGTGACGGGTTGGCCGGAGTCGTCGAGGAGGGGCTCCGTATGGTCCCAGGCGAGGACGGCGTCGCGGCATTCGATGTTTTTGAAATTCTTGATGATGGGCTCGGCGGGTTGGGCTTTGCCGCGGGTGCGGAAGTGCCATTGGAGGTAGCCGATCCAGAGGACAAGGTCGGCGATGGCGGCGGCGCGGGGGTTGAGCTCGATGCCGAGGAATTGGTGGGGGTCGATTTCGAGGAGGATTTTTTGCTGGTAGCCGAGCTCGCGGAGGGCGTTGAGGACTTCGCCCTCCAGGCGTTTCATGTGCTCGAGCGTGACATAGAGAAAATTGCCGCTGCCGCAGGCGGGGTCGAGGACGCGGGTTTCGCAGAGTTTTTCGTGGAAGTGGCGGACGGCGTCGTGAGCCGCGGTCATTTCGCCGGCGCGGGCGTGGGTGAGGGCGGTGGCGTAGATCGTGTTCCACTCGTCGCGGAGGGGCTCGATGATCGTGGGCATCACCAGCCGCTCGACGTAGGCCCGAGGCGTGTAGTGAGCGCCGAGCTTGTGGCGCTCGATGGGATTGAGCGCCCGTTCGAGGAGGGTGCCAAAAATGGCGGGCTCGACGTCGCCCCAAAACGACTCCGATGCCTGGCGGAGCAGCTTGAGCATCGGGCGCGAGAGGTTGAGGGCTTCGTGCTCGGCAAATAAGCCGCCGTTGAAGCGGGCGATGTGCTGGCGGAGGATTGTCGAGAAGCCGCCGGTATCCATCGTCTGCCAAAGGGCTTCGACCATCGGGCGAAAGTTTTCGGGCGTGTCTTCGAGTTCGGCGAGGAGCTTTTTGAAGGCGTCTTTGGGAATCAGCTCGACATCCTCGGCAAACATCGTGAACAGGCACCGCATCAGGAAGCGGGCGACGCGAGCCGGATCGTGATTGTGGTGCTCCAGGAGCTTGGCGAGCTCGGCGAGGCGGGAGGCGAGCTCGCGGGTGACCTTGGCGCTCTTCTTACTGGGGTCGAGGGCAAGTGGATCGGACCAGACGAGGCGGAGGCGCTCGCGGATTTTTTCGTCGGCCAGGTCGGCGAGCTTGATGCGGAACGATTGCGGGTCGGGGAACGGGACGTAAGTTTTGCCCTGGCGGGTGAATTCGCTGTAAAGCTCGATGGAGTGGCCGACATCGACGACGATGAGGAACGGGGGCCAGCCTTCGCTCGATGGCAACGCGCGGGCATAACGATCGGCCTGACCGCGGGCGCGGATCATGGCGTCGTCCCAGGCTTTGGTGCCGCGGACCGCCGTGCCCCTCTTCTTTGCTCTTTTAGGTGGCTGTGTTTTGCCCGTGGGTGGCTGTGGGTCGCGCAGCGAACCACGGCTTTCCGCCAACAGCGCCTCCTCATCCTCCGCCGCTTGCGCGTCACTGCCTTGTTTGGCTTCAAGGACGAAACAGCCCCGTTTGTAGAGATCGATGCGTCCGGTTGTGGCTGTGCCGTCGCCGTGGTCGAAAACTACGTCACGTTCGAAGACGTAGGTGTTCTTATCGGGGTCGTCGGTCGTGGGGTTAGGCTCCGCGACCGCGAGAATGTCGCAGAGTTGAGTCAGAAACAGGGCATAGTTGGCCCGCTCGGCCGCGGCGGACTTTTGCCAGACGTCGATGAATTTGGCGATGGCCGTAGCAGAAGTTGCGGCGGTGTCGTTCACGTGCGCAGTGCAGCAGGATTCGAATCTCGGTCAGTCATTGATGGGGGTGTTATACCACCCCGCTCCGAAAAATGTCATCGACAACTGCCCCTAGTCCTATCCCATCCGTGTAAATCCGTGCCATCCGCGGCCATTACCCTCCGCCCCGCCAGACATGTGTACATTGGTACAAAATTTGCACAAACCTACCTCCGTCCATCCCGACTGCCATTTCGGCCCACGCGCCAAACAGCCCCTCGCTCTTTACCAACTTGGTCGCCCCCACCCGCTTCCCCGCGGCTGCCGCTCCAGCCGCGCTGATCGCGAATTCTCTGCCTCAAGCCTCAAGCCTTCAGCCTTCAGCCTCGCATGACTTACGACGATCGATACCGCTCAAGTTGAGCGCACGCCCCATGCGACGCAAAACTCGAAATCCGCCATTGCCAACCACTTACAACTTTCACGACCGCCCTCCGTAATGAAAGAACTTCAAACTTTAGCGCTTCGCTAAGTCGTAAGTCCCAAATGCCAACACCCAAGCCTCAGGTCTCAAGCCTTCGCCCCTAAAGAACCGCTAAAGTTTAATCACCTGCCAACTGAACATTATTTCACAACTCCCCAATCCCCAACCACTTACAACCCGCGCTAAAGTCCCCCGCCCAAAAAATTCCTCCAACTTTAGCGCGTCCCTTCGTGATAGAATTCATCCAGGAGAAGATGTCCATGCAAGAAGAATGCAAAACTCCGGTGGTCCCTAGGGAGTGCGGGGGAAAATGGATTGCCTGGAATTTTGAGCGGACGAAGATTCTGGCGACGGGGCGGACCTATAGCGACGCCAAGCAGGCCGCCGAAGCACTCGGTGAGACCAAACCTGTGCTGGCCAAAGCCCCCCGAGCAGACATTCGGTTTCTAGGCGATATCTCTATTTGCTTGAACGTAATGTAGAGGCGGCCGCTCGCTTTAGCGGAGCGGTCAAGGCGGCCCAGAAGCGAATCCCCTCACCCCCGGCCCCTCTCCCCGCGGCGGGGAGAGGGGAGAATTGGGAATGGGTTTTTGGCGTTGTTTGCGAATCTGGGCTGAAGCCACCAGGCTGTACGCCTATGCCGCTTCGCGGCGGCAGAAATGCTTCGTGAAAAAACTCGTTCGTCGCTCACCGGCGAAGCTTTTGTTCCGCGGCAAACGCTTCGTCGCCGGCCAGGCACCGATTCCGTTCGGCCAGCTTCGTCCGAATTCGATCCACCATTTCGCGAATTGGCCGCGACAGCCTGTGAATAATTTCCTGCGGCGAGAATTTTTCGAGGTCGCCAACCGTTTCCGCCCGCAAGAATTCGAAAACCTGGCGGGCCTCATAATCCTCGTGAAACAGCATGAACAGCTTTTCCTCAGCCGTAACTGTTGGCCGGCCCAGCGAGATTTTTTTCGCGGCCCGTTTTTTCGGGGCCGACTTTTTAGCCGCCTTTTTTGCCTTGGCGGCTGGTTTTTTGTTGGATTTCTTTTTTGCCATGGCATTAAATCCGCAATCGTTCGATTCGCCCGGCATCATCCGGAGGCATGTGTCGATCTCGTGCTCAAGCAAACGGATTGGCAAGCTCTACGCCATCGATTGTACGTGGCGAGCCCATGTCTTCTGTGTACAGTCGCGTGACACCGGCGGCGCGGCAGGCGCCCAGAAGCATGCTGTCCCAATGCGAGAGGCTGAACCGGTCGGATAGGTCCACTGCGGCGTCAAAAGCTTCAGGAGTTGGCAGCACGAGGGGAAGCAAATGGCGAAACGCGAGCAAGTGTTGGGCAAACTCGGTCGGTGTGAGGCGGCCTTGATCGCGCCAGCGCCGCAGTTGCTGGGTCAATTCTCCCAAGACCTGCCACAACAAAATCGTCGGTTCGGCTGCGGAATGGATTTGCTGCAAAAGCTGTTGTGCTTTGAGCTGCTTCGTCGGCTCGTTGCGATCCACCGAATAGAGCAGGACATTGGTGTCAACTGCGTTCATGCAATTGATCGCGCGTCAGCCGATCGCCGCCGGAGTTGAAGTTGGACGTGGTCCACAAATGCCGAATTGTGTCCCAGGATTCGCTGGCCCGCGTCGATTCGTTGGCGTCGATAGTTTCCACCACAAGGCGCACCCTCGCGCTGTCCGACAACGCGGGCCGCTGATCTGGTTTGAAGACGCCGTCTTCGAATGTCGCCGCAAGGACTTGGGTCATGACTGCACTGCCTGTTGAGTCGCCACTAGCCATCATACTTGCTTCCAGCCAATCGAGCGAGTCCAACACACGTGCGCCGATTCGCCTAGCCCGCGCCAAACCCGCTCTTTCGATTGAACAGCTTCTCCCGCGTTGCCCACAAGCCCGCCGACGGAGTCGGAATGAAGAAAATCCGCTCGCCATCGACGTCATTGAAGCCTTCGTGGAGTTGATTGACCGGATACCGCCGCATGGTCGCCGCCAGATCGGCGTAACCAAAGTTGACTTGCGCCACATCAGCCTTCGATAGATGCCCCGGAGCATACGTGATGCGGAAACGGTCCTCACTGCTGCCGTGAATAAGGTGGGCCGTGGCGTGGGCGAGGTCCTGCATATCGGCGTTTTGCTTGTAAAGCTTCATGACGTTGGGCGTGCCGCAGTAGCCGTATTTGCGAATCAACGCATCCACATCCGGCTGCTCGCCAAAACGCTTCAGGCCCGGCGCGATGATCACCAACTCGCCGTCGTCGGCAAGCGCCATCCGCGTCCGATACACGGCTTTGTTCGCAACCCACGTGCTAAAGAACTCATCCCCCTGCATGACGCAGACGACTTTTTTGAGCGGCTCATCGAGCACCGTGATGTTCTGCTCGCGGGCCTGGCGGGCAGCACCGAGGTACGTCTCCAAGTCGTCGCCGACGAAGACGCCGGTGTGCACCAGATTGCCCCGCTCATCGCGGGCCAGCACGACCTGCACATAAAAATCGGGGAGCTTGCCGAGGAATTTTTCTTCGGCCCAGTTGAAGCACTGCCGTACCGGTGTCAGCAAATTGCCGAGGTTGTTCTCAATCCCGCAGCAGGCAGCCGCCATGTGCGCGGCACAAATCAAGTCCTTCCCGCCGACGCCGATGAAGTAGTTTTTGTTGTGATTGGCAAAACCCAGCACTTCATGCGGCACGACGTGGCCGATGTTGATGACGAGGTCCCACGGCTCGTTCATCAGCATCGAGTTCAGCCAAATCGGAAACTTCCAATCGGCCGCGCCGGCGGTCGCTTCTTTGACATAATCGGCTGGCACATCGCCCAGATAGGTGCAGCCGTTCCGCCAATCGTGCGGATGAATCCGCTCATGCGGAATCGAGCCGAACATCTGCGCGTTCTGCTCCCGCGTATGCGGCTCATGCTGACCGAGCGTGGGAATCACATGCACGTCAGCGGTATCTTTGAACAGCTTGTAAAAGCTCTCCGTAATCCAACCCGCCCCCGAATGCATCCGCGTAATATCCGGCGGCAACAGCAGCACGCGCTTGGGCGTTTTACAGAGGCGGCTTTTCGCTTCTTCCACGGCGCGAGCGATGAGCTGCTCGACGTGAGGGCGCGAGATGGAGGGGGCGGATTCGGTGAACCAGGGCATGGGGAGTTAGGGATCAGGAGTCGGAATGGCAGAATTAAATCATTTTGCTCGAGCTACGCACGATTGTTTGCCAGCGCGTTAACGTCGACGACTCTCTGGCACCGCTGTATCCGGTGGTATCGGTGGAACGTCTGGCACTTTGGCCAGCACCGCCAGATATTTGTTGCGGTCGGCGCGGGACGCCCGGTCCTGAAGGTAGGCCAACTGCGCTAACGCCGAAATCTTATCGGCGACAGCCGCAGCCGCGAGCTGCTCGACCGAGATATTCTCCCGCGTCGCCCACGTTTTCAGCTCTTCGTGCAGCGCCTCGGGGAGCGGGATTTGGAGCGTGGTCATGGCGCTGTCGCTATCTCCGCAAAAAACTCAATTGGCGTCAGAACCTTGATGCCAAAGCGTTCCGCTTCAGGGAAGTGACGCTTATTGAACGAAACGATAAAGTCGGCCCGAGCCGCGACGGCCAATTCAAGCACTTTGGTATCGCCGGGATCGGCTTCCGTCGGCCCTATCTGAAAGTATATCAACGATTTTTGCCCGGCGTCGCACCAGAGGTTCAGCAATGTGTCGATCTCAGCCAAATCGAGGCCGAGAGCTGTGGCCATTCGCTTCAGAACGTCCTCGTATTCGCAGAGCAATGGCACGGAAACGCAATGATCGAATGACTCGCCTCCGATTCGTGCCAAAAGCTCGTGTGACCATCCTCGTTTTGAGCGCAAGCCGGCGACGATTACGTTCGTGTCGATGACAATCAGCGGTCTTGGCATTTACACAATCCGTTGAATTGTCAGCAACAATCGCAAAGCCGCTCGCTTACATTTTTTCGATCAACTCTAAACAAATCCGCCGCACATCGTTTGGATTGGCGTTGGGATTTTTCTTCTTTGCCTGACCGAGCAGCGCGCCAACCGCTTGTTGCTTGCCACCCTTCACATCCGCGACGATTTTTGGATTCGCGGCGACGATCTCCTTGCAAATCGCCTCTAACTCCCCCGTATCGACCTTGCCGATGCCGAGGGCCTTCATCGACTCCGCGGCTGATCGCTTATTCGCCACCATGTCATTGAAAACTTCCTTCGCCCGCGTGATTTCAATCTCCCCGCCGATGACCAACTTGATGAGCTCACCAAGCGCCGGAGCCGTCAGCGGAAACTGCGCCAGCGTCCAGCCTTGCTCGTTCAGGACCCGCATCACTTCCTGCGTCACCCAATTCGCTGCCTTTTTGCCGTCGCCCGCGGCTTTCGCAACCGCTTCGTAATAATCGACCGTCGTGCGCCCCGGGGAAACGATGACGTCGCTATCGTAGGGCGTGATGCCGTAGGTCGTTTCGAGGCGATGGCGAATCGCGGCTGGCAGTTCGGCCAGGCCGTGCCGGACCGCTTCGACTTCGGCGGCCGGCGTGATGACCGGGCAGAGATCCGGATCGGGGAAATAGCGGTAGTCGCTCGACTCTTCCTTCTCGCGCTGGCCGAAGGTGACGCCCTTCGCATCGTCCCAGCCGCGAGTTTGCTTGAACGTGCCCGGATCGCCGAATTTGCGGCCCGTTTCCTGCCAAATCTCAAATTGCCGCTTCGCTTCATAGGCCAGCGCCCGCTCGATAAAGCGAAAGCTGTTGAGGTTCTTGATTTCGACAATCGGCGTGGCGATTTTACCCTGTGGCGTTTGAATGTGGAGGTTGACATTGGCATCGACCCGCAGCGAGCCTTCCTGCATGTTGCAGTCGGACACCGCTAAATACGTCAATAGCAGCTTGAGCTCGGTCAGATAGGCCCGCGTCTCTTCCTGGCTGCGAATGTCGGGCGCCGAGACGATTTCGAGGAGCGGAGTGCCGGTGCGATTGAGGTCGATCCGCGTGTCGGCTTTGCCGGCCGCTTCATCGTGCAGGCTTTTGCCGGCGTCTTCTTCGAGGTGCGCCCGGATGATGCCGATTTTCTTCGGCTGAAAGCGGCCTTTGGGATCGTGAATTTCCAGCCAGCCTTTTTGCGACATCGGCAAGTCGTACTGACTGATCTGATAGCCCTTGGGCAAGTCCGGGTAGTAATACTGCTTGCGGTCCCACTTCGTGAATTCGGGAATTTCGCAATTCAGCGCCAGCGCTGCCTTTAACGACAGCTCAAATGCCCGCCGGTTCATCACTGGCAAGCTGCCGGGTGAGCCGGTGCAGACCGGACACGTCTGCGTATTCGGCGACGCGCCGAATTTCGTGCTGCAGCCGCAGAAGAGCTTGGTCTCAGTCAGCAATTGGACGTGTGTTTCGAGACCGACGATGAGGTCGTATGCGAGATCTGCCATATCGCTAACTTTGAAATGAAACGAGGGCTCAAGCAACAAACTCAAACCGATCGAACGCGTCGAAATCGCTTCGATTGAGCGTAGCGAGCTTCGTCACCCCTTGAGCCGTATAGGTAGCAGCCAAGAGCGTATCCAAAACACGTTTGCGTCCCAAGCGATGTTCCGCCATCCAACCCAAGAACAATTCCATCGACGCCTCGTCGGGATAAACCCAGCGACATTCGCGCACGGACCGCCACCATTCGGCCCGCGACAGTGCTTGAACCATGGTAAGCGGCTTCGGAAATCGGCGGTCATCCGTAACCACGTGAATGAACTCAGCAAGCACCTGTGGACATAACACCAGAAGCTCGCCGCGTTTCATTTTTCGCTTAAGCAATTGCACGATGCGGGCGTGTTCGGCGTGCGATTTGTCTTCAAAGGCGATGAGCGCCGATGTATCAATGCCGATCAAAAAAATCCTCCAGCAGTTCGGCCCGAGATTTCCAAGGCTTTCGTGGCTTGCCGAGGGAAATCGGCTCGTGCTCGAGCAAGCTATGGGTTTTCCGCGAGCGGATTCGTTGCTCGCAATACAGCTCCATTGCCTCACGAATTAGCTCAGCCGTCTTGCGATCTGTACTTTTCGCAAAATCCTGAAACTCGCGATAAATTGGCTCTGATACATGGATCGTGATGGTCTTCATATGTATCAGTATATGGCGGAATCAAGTGTTTGGCAAAAGCAAAATCATCCCAGGGCCGGCCGCTTCGTGTGCCAATCCGTCGCCTTCTGGTACATGGCCGCGGCTTGCAGCAGCCGTTCTTCGTCGAAGGGGCGACATTGCATCTGGAGGCCGATGGGGAGGCCGGACTTTGTTGAACTAGCTCGTGTGAATCCGCAGGGAATGCTGATGCCGCCAATGCCGGCGAGGTTCGTCGTGACGGTGTAGAGGTCTTCGAGGTACATCGAAAGCGGATCGTCGGTCTTTTCGCCCAGCTTGAATGCGGGCGAAGGGGTCGTGGGGCCGACGACGAAATCGACTTCGGCAAATGCCTTGTCGTAATCGCCGCGAATGAGGCGGCGAACCTTGAGGGCTTTCAGATAATAGGCGTCGTAGTAGCCGGCACTGAGCGTGTAGGTGCCGAGCATGATGCGGCGCTTCACCTCGGGGCCAAAACCTTCGGCCCGCGTCTTGCGATAGAGGCGAATCAGCGGCGTATCGAGGTCGGAGAGCTTCTTCTGGTTTTTTTCGGCCTCATAGCGATTTTGCTCGTCGGCCAATTCGACCAGCATTTGCTTTTCGTCTGTGCGGTAGCCGTAATGCACGCCGTCGTACCGGGCGAGATTACTGGAGGCTTCGCTGGGAGCGATGATGTAGTAGGTAGCGATGCCGTACTTCGTATTCGGCATCGAAACGTCTTTCACCGTCGCACCGAGCGATTCGTAAGTTTTGATCGCCTCGCGGACGGCGGATTCAATTTCGCTGTTCAGACCGGTGGCAAAATACTCGCGGGCGAGGCCGAGTCGCAGCCCCTGGAGGGGCTGGTTAACCGTTTTGCTGTATTCCGGCGTCGGCAGATTCGCGCTGGTTGAATCGAGCGGATCGTGGCCGGAAAGGACTTCAAGAAGGACCGCACAATCCGCGGCTGAATGCCCCAAGGGACCGATTTGATCGAGCGAACTGGCAAACGCGACGAGGCCATAGCGACTGACGCGGCCATATGTCGGTTTGAGGCCAGTCACGCCGCAAAACGCCGCCGGCTGCCGAATTGAGCCGCCCGTGTCCGTGCCGATCGAGAGTGGCGCCATGCCGGCCGCCAGACAGGCTGCCGCTCCGCCACTGGAACCGCCTGGCACACGACCGACGTCCCAAGGATTCGTCGTTTTGAAGTAGGCGCTGTTCTCCGTCGAGCCGCCCATGGCGAACTCGTCCATGTTCGTCTTGCCAATCAGGACGGCGTCGGCCGCTTTGAGCTTTTTAACAATGGTAGCGTCGTACGGGGGCACAAAGTTCTGCAGAATCTTGCTGGCGCAGGTTGTTTTGACGCCCTGTGTGCAAATGACATCTTTAATGGCAACCGGCAAGCCGCCGAGCTTGCCAACTGGCATTCTGGCAGCGCGACGGTCGTCGATTTCCTTGGCTCGCGCGAGCGCGGCGTCAGGATCGACGAGCAGAAAGGCCTTGACCTTGTCGTCGTGCTTTTGGATTTGGCCGAGATAGGCCTGTGTCAGCTCAACGGACGAGACTTTGCGCGATTCGAGATCCTGCAGGAGTTCGACGGCTGAGCGGTCGATGAGCGACATAAGAAATCCGATTCATTCGCCTAATACGGCCGGTACGCGATAACATTCGCTATCTCGCTTGGGGGCATTGGCCAAGGCGGCGTCGCGTGGAAGGCTTGCTGCCAGCACGTCGTCGCGAAAGACGTTGTGCATGTCGAGCGCGTGGGCCATCGGTTGCGCGGCGTCGGTATTCACTTCTCTCAGTTGCTCGACGTAGCCGACGACGCGGCCGAGCTGCGTGGTCATCGTTTCGAGCTCGGCGTCGGAGAGCAGCAGCCGGCCCAGCAGGGAGACTTTTTCAACATCGGCACGCGACAGTGACATGGCAGCTTACTAAATGAGCAATGACCAACCACCAACGACCAATATCGGAAACGATTCGTGCGCCGCGGTCACTTCCCTGTTTTGGCTGCCGGTGCTTTGGCGGGCGCTGCTTTCGGCGGCGTTTTCGCGGCCGCTTTGGCTTGCACGCCCTTTTGCACGTTCACCGGCAGCTTAAACGGCGCTTGCTGAATGGCTTTACGCACGACGCCCTTCTTTAAGCAGCGAGTGCAGACGCGAGCATACCGCGTCGTGCCAGTCGGCGTGGTGATCTTCACGCGCTGCAAATTCGGCTTGAATTCCCGCCGGGTGATGCCCGTAACCTTCGTGCCGACGCCGCCGAGGTATTTGGCTTTGCCGCGAGTTTCAATCTGATTGCCCATCGCGGGCTTTTTCTCACAATATTCGCACTGGGCCATCGCCATTCTTCCTTTTACCTGCATTCACAACCTTTTTAGCAAGGGAGCAGTATAGCAATTTTCCGCATATCCCGACGAGGGGTCCGCGACGGCGTGCGGAACGCCACAGAGGGCGTTCCCTACAGAAATAGGGCGGCGTTCCCCACAGCAACAATCGACCGGTACGATTGCGGCTATGCCTACTCAACCGCCAAGTCGCGATCAGCTTGCGTCGCTCTACCTCGATCAGCTTCCGTTTGCGCCCTACCCGGTGCAGGAAGAGGCGCTCTTGACGTATTTTACGGCCGATCAGGGCGTGCTGGTTTGTGCCCCGACGGGGACGGGAAAAACGCTGATCGCGGAAGCCGCTCTTTTTGAGGCTTTGCACACGGGAACGCGGGCCTATTACACAACGCCGCTGATCGCGCTGACCGAGCAGAAGCTGCAGGAGATGCAGTCCGCCGCGGTGCGGTGGGGGTTCTCGGCGGATGATGTGGGGCTTGTGACAGGGAACCGTCGAGTCAATCCGGATGCGCCGGTGTTAGTCGTGGTGGCGGAGATTTTGTTTAACCGGCTGCTGCACAGTCAGACGGAGTTCAAAGTCCAAAGTTCAAAGTTCAAGGTTGAGCCCGGAGAGCAAAACCAGACTTTGAACCTTGAACCCGGAACTTTGAACTCCGCCAATCAGTTACCTCGAGCGCTAGACTTTTCGAACGTCTCCGCTGTTGTCATGGACGAGTTTCACAACTTCGCCGATCCGGAGCGGGGGATCGTGTGGGAGCTGGCGCTCGGCCTCCTGCCTCCGCACGTGCGGCTATTGCTGCTGTCAGCGACGGTGGGGAATGCGTTTGAGTTCCGCCAGTGGCTCAAGCAAACTCACAACCACTCGATCGAGCTGGTGCAGAGCAACGAGCGAAAAGTGCCGCTCGATTATCGCTGGGTCGGCGACATGTTGCTGTCCGAACAGCTTGAAAAAATGGCAGAGGGAGATGAAGCCTCGCGGTACACGCCGGCACTGGTGTTTTGCTTCAATCGAGATGAATGTTGGAACGTCGCCGAGCTGATGAAAGGCAAATCGCTGCTGGCTGATGGGCAGCAGAAGCGATTGGCGGATGAATTGGCGAGGCACGATTGGTCGGAAGGGGCAGGGCCGAAGCTCAAAGCCATTTTGCAGCGCGGCGTCGGCGTTCATCACGCGGGAATCTTGCCCAAGTATCGCCGCGTTGTCGAAGAATTGTTTCAGCAAAAGCTGCTCTCGGTTTGTATCTGCACTGAAACACTCGCGGCCGGCATCAATCTGCCGGCTCGTAGCGTCGTGTTGCCGACATTGCTCAAGGGTAAGCCGGGGGAAATGAAAATCATCGATCCCAGCTCGGCACACCAGATTTTTGGTCGCGCGGGTCGGCCGCAGTTCGATAAACAGGGCTATGTGTTTGCTTTGGCGCACGAAGATGATGTGAAAATCCTGCGGGCGAAGGAAAAACTGGAGCAGATTCCCGAGGACACGAAGGACCCGGGACTGATGCGGATGCGGAAGGACCTCAAACGGAAGATGCCGACGCGGCGGAGCACTGAGCAATACTGGACGGAACCGCAGTGGGACAAATTAAAGGCCGCGCCGCCGCTCAAGCTCGTCAGCCGGGGACAGATTCCGTGGCGGCTATTGGCTTACATGCTGGATGCGTCGCCGGAGGTCGAGCCCATCCGCCGGCTCGTCGGCAAACGGTTGATGGACAGTGGACACTTAGTCGGCGCACAAAAGCAACTCGATCAAATGTTGATGACGCTGTGGGCAGCCGGATATGTGAAGCTTGAGCCCGAGCCGCCGGCAAAGGAGGAGGGGGGGAGTGGGGGAGAGGGAGAGAGGGAGAAGCCGGAGCCCGCGAAAAAGCTGCTGCTCGACGTGACAATCCGGAAACCGGATGCTCCGTCGCGGCCGCTTTCTCCTGCTACGCCTTCGCTGCCAAGCTATCAGCCCAAGTTTGCGCATCCAACTCCCGATCTGCCGAAACTGCTCAAGCTCCGCGGCATCAATCCGCTGTACGGCATTTATCTGGTAAATCAGCTTGGGATTGCCAGTCGCGAGGAGCGGGTTCAGGCGTTGGAAAGCGTTTTGGAAATGCCCGGCTCGGTGGCAAAATATGTTCGCGTTCCGAAATACGAAGACATGCCGCCTGGCCCGCTGGCAACAACGCGGCTGGATAGCGAGCTCTTGCAAATGGGCCTCGCCACGCCGGAACAACTCGGCGCCAAATCAGCCGACAAGGACGACGATGAGCCACGTGGCCGCGAAATGTTCGAGGAAAAAGTGTGGCCGCTGACTTTTGCCGAAAAACTGCGCTTGCTGTTCGACGCTACGTTTCCGAATGTGCATTCGCTGTTCACGGTTCCGGTGTGGGCGGCGGGAGAAATTTTGGAGTTCAACGGCAACTTCAACAAATACATCACCAGCCGCGGCCTGCAGAAGCAGGAAGGCGTCATCTTCCGTCATCTACTGCGGCTAATTCTGCTAATTAAAGAATTCCAGCAATTCACACCGCCCGATTGCCCGGCCGAAGAATGGCTCACCGACCTTCGCGAGATGGCCGACTGTTTGACCGACTGCTGCAGAAGGGTCGATCCGCTAAGCACGGACAAGGCGCTAGCAGAAGCCGAGCAAGGAGCTTGATTCATGACTAAGCGCTGCGTGAGTTATAATTGAGGGTGTCGGTCGGTTGTCTTTAGGGAATAAACCTATGAGCCCCTCGCGAATTGATGTGAACCCGAAAGTCATGTTTGGGAAACCAGTGATCAAAGGGACCCGGATCACGGTCGAACTGATTTTGCGTAAGATTGCCGAGGGCATGACGGATGATCAGATCATTGCGCATCACCCGCAATTGACCGTCGAGGACATCCGGGCCGCTGCTGCGTTCGCCGCAGATCACCTGGCTGGCGAGGAGGTCGTCGCAGCTTTGGATGAATCGCGGTGAATCTTCTCGCTGATGAATGTTGTGATGCCCTCCTGGTGAGTGCCCTGCGGAATGATGGGCATGACGTGCTCTATATCAAGGAAGTCGCTGCGGGCGCTGATGACCAGGCCGTTCTGCAGCTCGCTGCCTCGCAGCAACGGATTCTGTTGACCGAAGACAAGGATTTTGGCGAGCTGGTGGTGCGGCTGAAGTTGCCTGCGTATGGAATTGTTCTATTGCGAATCAATCCGGCAGCTACGACGCTCAAGCTCACCCGGTTACGTGACCTACTCACGAACCATGCTCATCGCTTGCCGGGCAACTTTGTCGTACTGGACGAAGCCAAGGCGAGATTTCGATTGCTATGACGCTCAATCGCAATCGCTAGTCATCAACTAAAGCTATAAAGAGCGGACGCTAAAGATTGCACCGCAGCACACTTCATTGCACCCGGTCCGCTTCCATGTGATACCAGACGTTTTTCAGGCCGAGCGATTGAATGGGCCGATCGGCCAAGAGGAACGTGCCGGCGAGCTTGATGCGGCGCGGCGAATAGGCGACGCGTTCTTTACCATCAGGGATGAAGACCTCGATCATGTCCGTCGGTTTCGGCTGACCTCCAAAGCAGCAAGTGCCCATGTCGGGGACGAGAATAAAGTGGTTGACCTTGCCCATGCTGGCGACGCCGGGGTGCATGTAGCCTTTGATGAAGATGGGCTTGCCGGTCAGCTCGATCGCTTTCACCGCGATCGGCAACTCCGGTTGGTCGGGGTCGGGTTGCAGCTCCCAGAAGCCGACGCGATTGTAACCATCCGGAACTTCGGTGCTGTACGTGAAGGACGCCGAGGTACTGCCGATGATCGCTAAAAACACTCCACCAATCATGCCCGTCTTGGCCAAACGACCGCCCGTGTATTCGGTCGGATACCGACGAACAGCACGAGCGCCCACAACGCCCATAATGAAGGCGATAAACGCCAGGAAAGCGCCGACGAAGCCCAGCGGCACAGCATCGCCCACCTGAAATCGCATCGAGACAACGGCCAGCACGACCAGCGGCAGACTAATCGCGGCCAAGACCGCAGAAATCACAGCCGAGCGGCTAATAGCACGATACGGGGCTAGGTCTTCGCCCGGCGGACGTGTCGTGGCAGTCGGCAAAGCGGACATGGAAGTACGAGCCTCGCGACGGACACTAGCCCGAAGCACAAGCGAGGGAGATAGTTCTTTGCGTCAATAACCCTGGCTTGCGCTTCGGGCTAATATTTGTTACTGCCCACCACGCAGCAACGACCACTGGGCGAACAGCAACACGGCTCCTATCCCCCACGGTACGCCGAGAACGGCCAAAAGGTTCGCCGATGGTGCGGTCTTCCGCAGCGCAGCCGCGGGCCGAACGCCTTCATTGAGGGCCAAAGCCAGGTTTTTTTCGTCATCCGCAGGCGGCAGGGGGATGCCGGCTAGAGCGGCGGCAGACGATGCTGCGCGAACCTGTCCGGCGTCGGCCAATGTCCCGCTCGTCGGCATGGGATGCGCTTCCACAGCGGCCACCGCCGGCATCGGCGCTGGCGGTTCAGCCTGTGAAGCCTTGTCGGGCGACGGAGCTGGCGCGCTCGGCGCACCGGGGAAGAACGTATTCGCCCGCTTCACCGCGGCCGGGTCGATCTTCTCGCATTCGCTGAGCAGCTCCTTCGCTTTCGGCAGCGGGCAGGCCCGCAGATAATTGACAACCGGGACGCGCACCCAGCTATTCTTCTCGTTGGCGTTTTTATAAAGGTCAAACAACTTGTCCATCACGCCCCAATCTTCCCACTTGGCCAGATCGGGAATGACCAGATCGGCCAACTCAGGCCGATCGAGCATCGGGTGCAGCGCTTTCACGAGTTGCTTCGTGCCAATGAGGCCCCCTTCGCTACCGTGGAAGCGAATGGCCATAATCGCCGCGTACGTATCCGCGTAATCGGCTTTGTCATTGCCGAGGAACAGTTTTTCAACCAGCGGCAAGCCTGCTTCGCCTTTCAGAGTCAAGTAGCACGCAATGAGCGCATCCAGCCCCGACTTCGCTTTGCGATCGCTCGACGTCATGAAATCTTCGATCATCGGCAGATCCTTTTCCGTGCCGGTGATTCCGAGAATGACGAGATACAATCGGCGGCGGCTGGCCGGAATTTCCGGATTCTTAATCCAAGCCACGACCTGATCATGCTTGAGTTGCGGCTTGATTGACTTGAGTTGCGCGTAGGGAGCGCGAGCGAATTCGTCGTAGGCGTCGCGAGCGAGCATCTCATCGGTGTCTTCCAAGTATTGCTGGAAGAAGATCAGCCTGTCCGCACCGTCCTTCGGCAGCTTGACCAGCTCGGTCAGATACTTCATCCCGCGATCGGTCAGCGGCAGCGGTGTGGACCACATCGTGGCCGGCGGCGAAATGCCCATCACCAGGAACGGTTTGCCAACCGTGCCATCGCCGAAGTAAAGTGTTTCCAGCTTCTCCTGCGGCTTGACGAGTCCTTCGCCCTTAATAACCTGCTCAACTTCAAAAGTGGCCTTCTGAATTTCGTCGCCCGCCTTGTTCGATTGCGGCGGCACTTGCACCAGCCGTGCGATAACCGCCACATCCATTGTTCCCAACTCCTCGCTGAACGTTTGCGAGGCGGAGGTGCAAAAGGGGCAGGCATGAGCGGCTTGTGACCGCGACGGTTGGAACAAGACCGCCAAGGCCATCACGGCCATCGAGAAGACGTTGAAGCGACGCATTTCAGACCTCCGAATCGGCAAAGCTACCGTAGATCCACTCAACTATACCGCTAGCAGGCAAGAAATCGGCTCGACCGACGATTATATCATCGGCGAGCGACCGCGGCTCCTCAACCGGGTGGGCCTTCGTCATTGTAGTTCGCACGCTCCGCGCGAGGTACGCGCCGTACTTTGCCCCGGCCGCAGCGACCGTTAAGATGCAAAACTTCTCGCAAATGACCGGTTAACGGGCCCGTCCACGGGCCGGTTGTCGGACATGAATCGGATTACAAAATTGCGCCGCGTGGACGCGGCGGTTAAACCGGCCCGTCCACGGGCCAGTCATATCAGGGCGAACGCGGATGTCGGTGCTCGATTGGGTTAGTTCCCGTGTTTTCAAATTCGTTCACGGCAACAACCTCGTCTATAACACGTGCTGGGAAGACCCGCGGCTCGATCGCACCGCGCTCAAAATTGGGCCGACGGATAACATCCTCGTCATCACTTCCGCCGGCTGTAACGTCCTCGACTACTCCCTCTGCGAGCCGCAGCACGTCTTCGCCGTCGATATGAACCCGCGGCAAAACGCACTGCTCGACCTGAAAATCGCCGGCATCAAAACGCTCGAATTCGAAGACTTCTTCCGCTTGTTCGGCTACGGCTATCATCCGGAGGCCAAACGGCTGTACCAAAAGCGGATGCGCTCCGCCCTCCCGGCCTGGTCGCAAGCCTGGTGGGACACGTGGATCAAATTTTTCGCGAATCCCACCCGCACTTTTTATTATCGCGGCACCAGCGGCGCGTTCGCCCGGCTCATCAAGGTCTATATCGACCGCATGATCCGCGTGCGGCCGCACATCGACGCGATCCTCGACGCCAAAACGCTCACCGAGCAGCGCGAAATCTACGACAAGCACCTCGTCGAAAAATTCTGGTCGCGGTCCATGCGGTTTGCGATGAACCGCGACACAACCCTTTCGATGGTCGGCGTTCCTAAGGCCCAGCGCAAGCAGGTGGAGACCCAATACGACGGTGGCATCGTCAAATTCGTCCAAGACGCCGTCGAGACCGTTTTTTGCAAGCTGCCTCTGGCCGACAACTACTTCTGGCGCGTCTATATGAAGGGCGAGTACTCGCGGACGTGCTGCCCGGAGTATCTCAAAGCGAATAACTTCGAGCGGCTCAAGGGCGGACTCATCGAGCGCGTCAGCACACACACCAATTCCGTCCAGGGCTTTCTCGACAAGCACAACGGCGACATCTCTCGGTATGTGCTGCTCGACCACATGGACTGGCTCAGCGACAAATTCTTCCCCCTGTTAGAGCTGGAGTGGGAAGCGATCATTCGCCGGGCCGCCCCCGGCACGCGCGTGATTTGGCGCAGCGGCGGCCTCAAAACCGACTTCATCGACCGCGTCCACGTCACCGCCGCCGGCAAGCAGCGCCCGCTCCCCGAGCTGCTCACCTTCCACGACAACCTCGCCGCCGAATTGCATCCGCAGGACCGAGTCCACACCTACGGCAGCTTTTACATCGCCGATCTAGCTACATAAATTCCAAGAACCGAAGAACCAAGAACCAAGGATGTGGCAAGTTTGGTTCTTGGTTCTTCGGTTCTTGGTTCTTCCCCATGAGCTTGGCTTCCGACCTCAAGATCCTCTACCACCTCGCCCTCAAGCCCGTCCGTGGTAAAGACCACGCCGCGCGAATGGAGAGTTTTTATTCCGGCCAGGCCGGCGCATACGACGACTTCCGCAAGCGCCTGCTCAAAGGCCGCCAAGAACTCTGGAGCTTGATTCCACCGCCCCCCGGCGGCACCTGGATCGACATGGGCGGCGGCACCGGCGCCAATCTCGACTATTTCCTAACTTCCAAAACCCCGAATCCCGAGCCCCGAGCCTCGTGCCCCGAGCCCCTGTCTCCCCCCCACCTGGCAGGCCTCGAAAAAATCTACGTTCTCGACCTCTCACACTCGCTGCTCGAAATCGCCAAGCAGCGAATCGCCAGTAGCGGCTGGACCAACGTCGAAACCGTCGAAGCCGACGCCACCACATTTCAGCCGCCGACCGGACCGGTCGATGTCGTCACGTTCTCCTACTCGCTCACGATGATTCCCGATTGGTTCGCCGCGATCGAAAATGCCCTGACCATTCTCAAGCCCGGCGGCACGATTGGCATCGTCGATTTCTACGTCTCGCGAAAATACGCGTCGGGTGCGCTTGCGCGTCACGGCTGGGGGACCCGCACCTTCTGGCCAACGTGGTTCGCGCTCGACAACGTCTTTCCCTCGCCCGACCACGTGCCGTTCCTGCACCGCCACTTTGACGTCCTGCACTTCGAAGAACATCGCTCCAAGGTTCCATATATTCCGCTGGCCCGCGTGCCTTATTACATGTTCATAGGGAGAAAACGCGGCAGCTGACGGAGTTTAAGAACGTGGCCACCGAAACGTCGACGAACGAATTGTATGAATCGGCTAGCAAGCTCCTCGTCCGCAACAGCGAGCAAATGGCCTGCTACGAGTTCGCCCCCGCCGCCGCCCTAGCGCTCAAGTAGGGTGGGCTGTGCCCATCATCGCGCTCCAAGCTCAACAGCGCGGAGCAAACCTACTCCTTGTGATCTGCCAATAGACAGTTGATCCGCCTCGCTCCGGGACCAAGTTTGGTCCCGGCTATTCGCATCACAAACTACCGCGCCTGCGGACCCATCGGCCGCGGCATATTCGCACTCGCCGGAATCGCACCCACCGGCCGCGGCATCCCGTTCGGCGCCATTCCAGCGCCCGGTCTCTGGGGCGGCATGCCAACCTGCCCTTGCGGCGGCATCATCCCCGCCCGCTGCTGCTGCGGCGTTGGTCCCAGCGTGATCGGGCTGGCCCCGCGAGCGCCGCTTTGCGACGTCCCCGCAACAAAGTTATCGACTTGCGACGTTTCCCGCAGCCGATCGAACTCCTTGGTCATCAGCATCCGCAGCTTCTTCTCCTGAATGTCTTTCACCAGCTCCGGACGAACATCATTGAAGTTCGTTTGCACCGGCTTCGTCCTGCCCAAGCACCGCAAGATGATGTACTGACCATCGACAGCCACAATGCCCGACAGCTCATTCTGCTTCAGCTTGAACGCCTCTTCTTCAATTAGCGGCGAACCGCCAAAGCGGCGAATCGGCGGCACTTTGCCTCCATTGGCCTTCGATGAGGGCTCGATCGAATACTGCTGTGCCAGCTCGGTGAACATCGGCTCGGTGTTGTTGTTCCGCGCCATTTCCCAAACCTTCTGTGCCTGCCGCTGATCACCGCAGACGATGGCCTGCACCTCGACCCGCTCGCCATAATTCGACTCATACCCGCGGCGCAGATCTTCGTCCGTCACTTCCACTCGCGAGCCAACCAGTTTCTTCAAGGCGACCGACGGCCACACCGCGTCGCGAATATACAAATCGACCGTCGCTCCCGGCTGCTCGGTGACCGATTTCAGCCATCGCTCCATATCCGGCTTTCCGTCCTTGGTGACGAAGCCGTAGGCGTCGGCCGCGCGAGACACCTCCGAGTCGATGTCCGGCTTGTCGATCGCGAGTTGCTTGCGATTCAGCTCTTGCTGCAAAATCCGGCGGTTGACTTCGCCATCCAGCACTTCGCCGCCATGCCGCGTGATGCATTCGTCGGCCAATTGGGCCAGCGTGATCTGCCGCCCGTTCACGACCGCCGCGACTCCCGGCATCTGCTGCTGCTTCTGAAGCTGCTCCGGCTTATCGCCCAAGATCAAATCAATCTGGGCCTCTTTCTTTTTCTTCTCGAAGAAATCGGCGGCACTCACCCGCAGCTTGTTCTCCTTGATCTTCTCCTTCATCCGCGCCTGCTGCTCCGCGAGCTGCTGGTTCGACAGATACTGCTGCGGCATGATCTCTTCGCATTTCAGGACGTAGAACATGTTCGCCACATGCACGACCTCGGAAATCTGTCCCGGCTTGAGACTGAACGCCACTTGTTCCAAGAGCGGATCGCCCAAGTGGCGGCGGATCGGCGGAATGACGCCGTAGGCTGCTGCCACGCCCGGCTCGACCGTGTATTTCTTCGATTTTTCGCCGAAGGCGTTGGGCTCGGCGAGTGCCTCCGCCCGCGCCTGATCGGCTTTCTGCTGATTATCGCACGCGATGAGCCGGCAGCGAACTTTCGCGCCAAATTCCGATTCGATTGCCTTTTTCATATCCGCATCCGTGACTTCAATGTCACTTGAAACCACCTGTCGCAGCGCCAGCATCGGCCACAGGACCTCGCGGCGATATTGTTCTTCGCTGAAGCCGCGTTCTTCTCGCAGAAGCTGCAGCCAGCGATCGCGAGCCAGGCCAAACCGGCCGGCAACCTTGTCGATCTCAACCGAAATGTCGGCGTCGGTGACTTGAATGCCCTTCTGAGCACACGCATCGGAGATCAATTGCCGATTGACCATGCTTTCGAGCACTTCTTCGCCGTAGCGGCGAATCGTTTCGCGGCCCAGTTCCGTTCGCGTGATCTGCTCGCCATTAACCACGGCCATCACTTGCAGCGTCGAAACGGGCGGCAACGCCGCCGACTTGCTCGGCGCGGTCGCAGCAGCCGGCTGAACGCCGCCACCCGGCGCGGGCGGTCCTTGCGGCCGCGCGGCAGCCGGATTGGCGCCCACTTGCGGCAAGGGCGTCTGCATCGGCGCGCCAGGAACCGGCGGTCGCGCCGCCTGTTGGCCCGCTGCCGGCAACTGCGTCGGATTCGCCGGACGCGGCGGGGCCATGGCGCTGCCGGCCCTGACAACCGGTGCTTGGGCCGCCACTTGGGGCGAGCTAGTAAGGCGAATCGCGACCACGATCGCCACCACGGCGATTACGCTGCCCACCATCCACAGCCAGCCGCCGGGCGAGGGGTTTTTGTCGCGAGAAACTTGAGTGCGCGAGGCGGGATCGGAACCATCCATGGTCACGCTTCCTTCATCCATGAACCGAAAACTGGGTCGCGGCCGCTATCAGACCTGGGCGTCTTTTCCCGGGTAGCTGTGTTCTGCGAAGCATTACACAGTGCCGTTTTAGCAGCCGGCTAACTACGAGCGCGCGAAAGTCTATGCCAAGCGGCAACTGGCAGCAAGGGAGAAAAGCGGTTCCTGCTAGCAGCGCACGACCAGAGAGCCACCGCCGGCGTCAATCGACGAGCGATTTCAGCAACTCGCCCAGCCGGAAACCTGCCTGAACTACGCGTCGCTCGGCAATGCGCCCGCCGCTCTTCAAATAGTCTTCGCTCAAGCTAATTTCCGCGACGCTGCCAGCCGCTTCCATTTTGCGAAGCGCGTCGATCACTTCCGTCGTATAAACATTTGCCGCCGCCAAATGATGGCTTTCATCGCGCCATGTCACCTGATCGAGCACCGACTGCGACTCCTTGCCCAGCCGACTCAGTTCCTCGTTGGCCGCTAGCTTCAGCGCGGCGTTGCGTGCAGCGCGAAACTCATCGTCACGCCCGAGCAACCCATCCCACAGCGCGTGCAGGTTTCCGTTCTGCTTCGTCTTAACCGAATTGCCGCCTCGGTCGCCTTCCGGAAACAGCTTGATTGAAAACATCGCCGCCCCATGCAACGGCTGATGAACGTCCCCCACGCAATGAACCAGCCATGCCAGCATCACCGCCCGATCCGCCGGGCTGGCCTGCCGGTCCTTCACGACACGGCGGCCCAGATTGATCGCCTGCGTCACGTTCATCGACGGCGTATCCAAGTTCGCCCCTTCCGGCGGCTCCGTCGCCACATTCACCGTCAGCTTTCCTGCCAACTCCGCGCGCGCAGAGTCCGACAAAAACAGCGGCACATTGACATAGTGCCATTCACCGCGGCCAAACGCCTTTCGTTCCGGCGACCCCGAGCGAATCATGTCGGGCCAGACCGCTGCCTGCTGAAAAAACCATTCGTTCTGCGTCGTCTCGTTCGCGTTCTGAATCTCCGCCGGCATCGCCTCGGCAAAATCCTGCGCAAACCGCGGATGCCGCCGCAATGCGGCCACGACTTTTCCCTGTTCTTCAGCCGTCAGCCGCTGGAACGCAATCGACGCGATCACCTTGTGCCCGGTAAAATTCCACGCCGACGCCGGCGCAACCGTCAGACACCAAATCAGCCAGCAGGTAAGGGCAAATCGCATGTTCGGCAGATGTTCGTCAGCGGAAAAAATTACTTGCCAGTTTCTTTAAACAGTTTCGGAGCAAATTCAGACAGATATCCCCGCCACACCGGCCACGAATGATCCCCCGCCGTGAGATGCCACTCGTGCTTGATGCCTTTATCCTTCAGCCCCGCGACAAACGCCTCGTTGCGACTCTTCAGAAAATCATTTTCGCCACAGGCGATCCACAGTAGCTTCAGCTTGGCATTCGCCGTCGCCGCATTGTCCACAATCGCTTGCGTCGTCTCCGCCGATGGCGTCGCGGCACTGAAAGCACCAACCCAGGCAAACCGATCCAGGTTCGTCAGCCCGACGCTCAGCGATTGCCCGCCGCCCATGCTCAATCCCGCGATCGCCCGCTGCGCCGGATCGGTTTCCACACGGTACAGCGATTCCACCAGCGGAATTCCGTCTTCCAGCAGCTCCCGCCGAAACGCGTCCATTGCTGCGCCCCGCTGCTGCGGCGCAGAATCTCGCGACATCGAGCCCAGCGGATGGCCATCCAACATCACCACAACCATCGGCTCGGCCTTTTTGGCCGCGATCAAGTTATCCAGAATCCAATGGGCCTTGCCGTGAACGACCCATGTCTGATGATTGTCGCCCGAGCCATGCTGCAACACGAGCAGCGGAAATTTCTTGTCCGTCGCCTTGCCAGCGGTCCCTTCATAACCGGGCGGCGTATAAACCCACAGCTCTCGCGGCCGCCCCAGCGCTTTCGACTCATAATTGTGCTGATGTACCGTCCCATGCGGCACGTCTTGTTGGTCCCACGGATTCCGCGGCGCGCCCGGAACTTGCACGATGCTCTTGCTCGGCTCGCGCTGCGGCTTAAACAGGGGATTGAGCGAGTCGAGGACATTGAGGCCATCGACGTTGAAGCTGTATTCCCACACGCCCGCCGGAACTGGCTCCACCGTCACGCTCCACACGCCGCTATCGTTCTTAGTCATTTCAATCGGCTGCCGCGACCACTGACCGCGCAGCGAAACCTCTTTCGCTTCTTTCGGAGCGCGACAGCGAAACGTCACGCTCCCATTCTCGCCCTTCTCCGGCGAGATCACCGGCGCCGGTCGCGGCGCCGGATTCTGAGCCTGTGACATTTCAACAAACAAAAACAGCAACACGACCGCGACAGCACGCATCTTCATGGCACCAGCCTTTTTAGAAATGCCAAGAGCATTGTCAGCGCCGTCAGTATCCGCCACGGCAAGCAAAAAGCAACCATCGTGGCGATTCTGGCCTCTATCGCTTCATGATCTTGAACGCACAGTTCGACCCAAACCCCTGCCGAAACGCCAGATGGATATACAACATCGCCAACGGCTCCAGATAACGGCTGCTCGTCAGCAATCCCGCATCGACCGGATCGAATCCGATTCCCTCGATCAACTGTCGCACCATCAACTTCGCGGCCGCATCGTCACCGCAATAAAACATCGTCGCCCGATGGTCACCGAACTGCGGATTCAGCATCACTTTGACGCTCGCCGAATTAAACGCCTTCACGACATTCGCCCCCGGCGACCAGGCGGCAATTTGCTCGCCAGCCGAAATCACATGCCCTAGTTCAATGCCACTCATGTCCGACAGCAGCGGGTTCGTGCAATCGATTAGCGTCCGGCCGCTCAAATCCCCGAGTGATTCCAGCGTCTCGCGAGCCACCGGCCAGGGCACGGCGAACAAAATCGCATCCGCGCCGACGATCGCCTCGCGCGGCGACTTCGCAACCGCTGACGGGCCGCTTTTGGCAACGAGCTGCTGCACCTTTTCGCTCTGTGGCGTCCGCGAGCCGTAGGTGACGGTGTGACCCGCGGCGCCCCAGCGACTACCCAGCGCCGCACCGACGCCGCCCGTGCCCAGAATGGCAATTTTCAAGCAAAAAACTCCCGCAAATGGCGGCCTAAAGGAACGCAACGGCCCTTGTCCGACCGGCCCGCTCCATCGTAATCTTTCCCCTGCAGTTGCGCTAGGCGGCAGAGCGCTCGACTGCACGTTCACGACAACAACTGGAATATTCCTCATGGGTGCTGATCTGCCGCTCTGGACCGTCTTGCCGTTCGTCACGCTGCTACTCTGCATCGCTATCCTGCCGCTCACTGCCGGACACTGGTGGGAGCACAACAAAAACAAGGCGATCATCGTCGCGATTCTCTCGGTGATCGTCGTCGTTTACATGATCGCCTCACATGGCCGCCACGGCTTGCACGAAATCCTCGACAAAACGCACGAATACATCTCCTTCATCATCCTGCTCGCCTCGCTCTACATCATCAGCGGCGGCATTTACGTCCGCGGCTCGCTGAGCGGCACGCCGCTGGCAAACACCGGCCTCTTAGCCATCGGCGCCCTCCTCGCCAGCATCATCGGCACGACGGGCGCGAGCGTGTTGCTCATTCGACCGCTACTGCGAGCCAACAAAACTCGCGAGGCCAAAGCCCACATCGTCGTCTTCTTTATCTTCGTCGTCTCCAACTGCGGCGGCCTGCTCACACCGCTCGGCGACCCGCCGCTCTTTCTCGGCTTCCTCAAAGGCGTGCCGTTCCTCTGGACACTCGAGCGCCTTTGGCCCCAGTGGATTGCCGTCAACATCGCGCTCCTCGTGATCTTCAACGTTTATGACCAGCTCGTCCTCGATCGTGAAGAACGGCAGCGCCCCGGCTCGCAGCTCGAAGAAGTCATGCAACACGAGCCCGTGCGCATCGACGGCTTACTCAACTTTGCATTTCTCGCCGGCATCGTCGCGGCCATCTTTTGCTCCGGGCAGTACAACTGGCATCACGGTGTGCAAGAGATCGTCATGCTCGTTCTTACCGTTGCCGCCTTCCTCACCACGCCCGCCTCCAACCGCCACGCCAACAAATTCACGTTCGGCCCCATCATCGAAGTCGCCGTGCTCTTCATCGGCATCTTCATCACCATGTCGCCCGCCTTGCAGATTCTCAACGCCTGGGGCCAAGGCCTGCGGCCCGACTTGGGACACTTTTTCATGGACGATCCGTGGGAATATTTCTGGGGCAGCGGCATCCTCTCCAGCTTTCTCGACAACGCCCCCACGTATCTCACCTTCGCCGCCACGGCCGCCGGCAAGGAAGGCATTGAACTCGGCACGGACGATGTCCTCACAAGATTCCTCGCGACAGGCGCCGAAGCCGCCGCGCTCCTCGCCGCTATCTCTTGTGGCTCGGTGTTCATGGGCGCCAACACCTACATCGGCAACGGCCCCAATTTCATGGTCAAAGCCATTGCCGAAGAAAACGGCGTCAAGATGCCCAGCTTCTTTGGCTACATGGCCTACAGCGGCCTGATTTTGATCCCAATTTTCGTCGTCGTGACCGTGATTTTCTTCCGCTCATAGAGTGGGCTGTGCCCGCCACTCACTCCTCCTCCGGCACCGGCGCCGCCCCCGGCGGCGGCACCCCGCCACCCTCCTTCACATACTTCCCGCGCATCTTCGCATACTCCTCCGGCGTCGGAAAATCGACCGTCGTTTCACCGCCCAGCACGGCCTGTTCGAACAGCCGCTCCAAAAACGGCCGGCACCATCCGCAACCCGTGCCCGCGCCAAAACACTCGCTCAGCTGTGCCGGCCGCTTCGGCTTCTCAATCCGAATGAAATTGACGACCTTCCGCTGCGTCACATGAAAGCACAAACACAACTCGTCGTCAGGTGACATATCGTTGTAAAGGCGAGCGGGGGACGTAAGTCCCCCGGTAAGTTCGAAACACCAAAAGACTCACACCTTCCGCTCGCTGTAAGGACTTTACCCCGGCGCGACCCAATCCCCTTGCGGCTGATCAAAAATCTTCGGCTGCCGCCCTCCCTGAATCTTCGCCACCGCCGCTTCCGCGTTCGCAATCTCGCTGGCCGAGGTATGCACATCGACGCGAATCTCAAACGTCTGCGTCTGCCCAGGCGCAAGCTTCACCTCTCGCTCCTTCGACCGCTCAAAGCTCCGCGGATTCGGAAAATTCGTCCCCGGCTCCAACCCCGTGACATAGCCATCCGCCTCGCCCGCCGTATCCTTCCACAACGAAAACCAGGGCAACTGCTTTTTATTAAAGGATAGACTCACGCCGCGCGTTGAGTGAGCATTCTTGATCAGCGCCTGCGTGCTTCCGTCGTCGGTCGAATTCAGCTCGAAGAAATAGACCATCTCCTCGAATCCCGGTTCCGGCGCGGAGTAGCTATCCCACGTTTTCACGGCGCTCGCCGCTCGCGGCGTCCGCGGCACCAGCGTTTTCACCGGCGCGACGACGCGCGAGCCGGCGTCGAGCAGTGGCAATCCAAAATTGATGTGATACAGCATCTGCATCGTGGCCGGCTCCGTCGAATCGTTCACAATTTCATCGCGCACGGTAAAGCTGCTACTGCCGAACGTCGTGCTGATCGTCGTTGTCATCCGCAGCTTCAAAAAATGAAACCGCGATTCCTCGACGACGCCGCGAAGCGAGATTTCCTGCTTGTCGGGATCGACGCTTAACCGCACATCTCGCGCGGGCTTGTTGGCAATGCGGCCATGCAGCGGATACACAAGCCGCCCAGTCTTCGAATCAAACTCCGGCGCGCCATTACTTTCCAAACCGCACCGCACAAAAAACTCATCAAACCCATCGAGCCAGCCCAACCCGCTCGGTTCTCCGAGATTGACCAACGACGGATGCACTGGCCCCCGCACCGGCGATTTCCACCCAATCGTTGGCACTTCCTGATCGCCATTTATGCCAACCCGGTGAATCCCCATCCCGCGCGTAGGAATTACATTCAGTGCCAGTCGGCCATTTTCGATCGCCAGCACATCAACGCCCGCGCAGAGGCCATCTTCATAAGCCTTTCCTGTAACGCTCCACGCCCCTCGCGCCGAATTACCGGCAGCGCGAAACGGCGTCTGCTGCTGCCGGATCAGGTTTTTCTCGTCGATGACTTTCCAAGTCGTAGCGGGCATGCAACTTTCCAAAAAAATGGCCACGAAGCAATTATCTTCGCAGCCAATTTACGCCCACCCGCCTTCAATTGCCACGGAGGGTAATGAAGGCTTACGGGGCCAGAATGGTGCATTTCCACTCATTTCGTAAAGGCAAAAGCAACCGGTAGTTGGAGCCTACGGATTGGTGGTGGTCGTCGTCGTCTCGCTCGTATTCGTGTTGTGCGCGTTCGGGTCCTTCAAATCGCCCGTCTTTTTATCTTCCAGGGTCACCGTCTTGGTATCCGTGCCGCCATTAGTCTTGATTTCTGACTTTTGCGTCGCCGTGTGTTTCTCAGCACATCCCATTGGTGCGAGCGTCAACCCTGCAAGACAAAGCAGACAAACAAGTGTGCGATACATGGTCAATCCTCGGGTTAATTCATTGGTAAACGACACCGGCAGCCGCAGAATGCGGGCCGCCTCCTGCACAATCCACTCGCATATTTCGTGCCAAAAGGCCCCTCCGAATTTCGAGCGGTTTGAGCAGTTCGGCCACCGCTACAATGGTCCGGAACCGTCCACAACCTGCACCAGATTACCAAAGCGCGATTACCAATGATCTTTCCCATCGGCGACGACAATCGCGACCGCAAGAGCACCCCGGTCGTAAACATCGCCATCATCGCGGCCAATTTCTTCGTCTTCGTCGTCTTTCAGCAGCTCGGTAGTAACGAAGCCTTCACGATGTCGTTTTCGACCGTGCCCAAGGAGATTGTGACCGGCCACGACGTGGTGACGCAGGCTCATGTGCAAGTCATGCGCAATGAGCAAGGCCAGGAGCAACAAATCCTCGTCCCCGGCCTCGGCCGCACGCCGATCCCCGTCTATCTCACGATTCTCACCTCGATGTTCATGCACGGCGGCATCGCCCACATCCTCGGCAACATGTGGTTTCTTTGGATTTTCGGCGACAACATCGAAGATGACATGGGCCGTGGCCGCTACCTGCTCTTCTATCTCCTCTGCGGCATTCTCGCCTCGCTCGCCCATGTCTTCGCCAGCGCCGGCGGCCCGCAAGCCGAAGTTCCTAGTCTCGGCGCCTCCGGCGCGATCTCCGGCGTCATGGGCGCCTATCTCGTTCTGCACCCGCTCCGCCAGGTCACCGTTCTCATGCTCCGCATCATCATGAATGTCCCGGCTTACGTCGCCGTCGGCCTTTGGTTTCTATTCCAACTTGCCAGCGGCTTCTTCTCCGCCCCGGGAACCGCCACCGGCGGCGTCGCCTACATGGCCCACATCGGCGGCTTCATCGCCGGCGCCGCCCTCGCCCGCCCCTTCATCGCCGGCCGCTCTTTTCTCGGCGATCAGAGTGCCTCGAGTAACGACAGGAATTGGTAACCCGGCGTTTGTCTTGCCACTGGCATTTGTCTGAATGGCCGCGCCGTGGCTCAATGATTGATATAGCCCACAACGTTGATCGCGATCTCGCTCCGAGATTCGTTCAGCCGCGCCAGGGCCCAGAACCGCCAGCCTTAAGATCGTCGCGGATTTGCGATTATTCCGCGACTGCCAACTGCCAAGGGTGGCTGAGGGGACTCGAACCCCCGACCCTCAGAGCCACAATCTGATGCTCTAACCAACTGAGCTACAGCCACCGTATCCCAAGTGGTCCACTCGGTCCGCGAGTGGACATAACCGCGCTGCCTTTCGCGAAAGCTAGCGCTGCAGAGATTGAGTTTATCGGCTCCGTTGGCGCGGCGGAAGGCCGACAACCGCAAAGAGCGACACTTCGCGCGACCAAAAAGGTTCGCGCGCCGCTTAATATACCGTTGGGATTGTGCCGATTGAGCGAGTCAATCGCTTATTTTCCGGGCAATTCGCCCGCCTTCAGCAACTCGCCATACGTCTTGCCCGACGAGCTCTTATCGTTTTCGGCCTTCGCCAAGCCGTCCAGAATGTACTTCTGGGCTGCGGCCGCGTCTTCCTTGATCTCGTTGTACTTGGCCTTGGTCAGATACTTGCCGACCGCCTTGCCGTATTCGTTCTTCATCTTCTTGCTTTCACCAGCATGGCACACATTGCACTTGGCTTCGGTGTAAGCGGCTTTCTCCGGGGTGTTGTATTTCGCGACCCACTCCTTGTTGAACGGCGGGAGTGCCGAGGCGCTTTGGAAGCTAAAAGCGAGGCCGATAATCAACGACAGCGCGAGGCAGACACAAACCTTCTTCATCGAAAATCTCCGAGTGTCAAAAGCAACAAAGTCAGCAACGCTACAAATTTGCAGCAGGAATTGCCCGCTCTTCATGGCCACAGCGGCCGGCCGGCAACAGGTGGGAACTGGCAAGCGGTGAAACAAACTGAGTAAAATCATGAAAGCCTTCGGTGTCAAGCGATGGATAACCCGGTAAGCCGATGGGGCAGTCTCGGCGAGCGGGAGGCGCGGCCTTGGCGAGCGGCAGGCAAAGGCCTCCCGGTAATCTCCCATGGCAACGATTTCTACATTCCTTTTGTCGCGTGCCGGATTTCGGCCGCGGTAGCTGTGCGTGTTGGTTCCTTGTCATTTTGGCAGGGAAAACCGTGATAGCAGCCCAGCGCAAATCCGTTACGGCCGTTATCTCCACCAAACCGTACCCCGTCAGCGATTGGAGATGTAAATCTCGATATTTCAGGTAGTTGCAGCGAGGAAAGCTGCGGGCAAAAGCAACCACTTCGTCATCTGGCACGGACCTTGCTTTTTACCAAAAACGTCCGCAATCTCTGCCAAAGTTTGGCGAACACCAAATAGCTCAACGATTACTTTTTCTTTGCTCAGCAAAGGGAGAACCCACACATGACACATACCTGCAAGCCCCGTTGGTCAGCCTCGTTTCCCGATTCGGTCGAGCGCGAGGTGAGTCAGATTTTCGATCACTTTTTTGGCCCGACTGGCGGCCAGAAATCGTCTTCGGTCTTCGCGCCCAGCGCCCTATGGGAAGAGGAAGGCCGCTGGGGCCTCGAAGTCGAGCTGCCCGGCGTGCAGCTTAACGACATCGACATCACGCTCGAGAAAGACGCCCTCCGAGTCACCGCCGAGCGTCATGCACCCGAAGCTGGCCGCAAGTACATCCACCAGGAACGCGGCTACGGCAAAGTCCAGCGCCTGATCAAGCTGCCCGAAACCGTCGATCCCGACAACATCGAAGCCGAGCTCAAAGATGGCGTCCTTCGCCTCTACCTCCAGAAGCGGCCCGAGCTCCAACCCAAAAAGATCCAGGTTAAGACGGCCTAATCATTGGGGACCTCACGCCTCCGCGTGCGACGATTTTTTTGAATAACTCCTCGCGCCTCGACATGGGATGTCGGGGCGTTTTTTGTTACTTGGTTCTCGCAAATTGAATTGAACCGTCGCAATTCTGCGTTACCAGCGTCAACAAGTGCGACAGCGTCGCGGATCAGGGCAATTAAGCGCTACTAAAGCGCCTTGAACAGCTTTGCCACCGCGACGATCAAACTGCCACTCACGACCAGTACGACGAAAAACCAAACGAACCACCGAAGCGTTACGGCGCGCCCAGCCGCACAGTCCGGGCAAATCGTCATTGGAACCTTCCAATTATCCTGATCACTGCCTCGGTCGTATCGGTAATCCTGTGTAGCCTGGTTCCCCGGAAACGTCCGACCGCATTCATCGCATTTCATGGCGGTCGCCTTGCTAATCATAAGACGCCAGCTTCAGCCTCAAGGTTGCCGAAGGTCAAGCGTTTTCGGCTCCGCAGAACCGCCGTCGCGGGTCAATTGCTTCAGAGCGGCGACCTTTTGTTGCGCCGTCGGCTCGCCGGACGACTCCTGGCCGGGCGGACGGCCCCAGATCAGGCGGAACTTGTCGTCTTGGCTGCGCAACTCATAAACCAATTCGCCGCTGCCGATGCGAGCGGCAACGATCCAGTACAGGCCGACCGATTGCCACTGGGTTTCGACAGCCGCCGCAATGGCCGCGGCGCCCCCAATCCGTTCGCTCTTCCACGGAACTCCATACACACCGCTCGGCGTTTCGCCGGCAGCCGCGATCCGCAAATAGTTGCGGGCCTGGCTCGGAGCGAAATCCGTCGATGGCAACAAAACGGCATGTTCATCGAGGAACAGCAATCCCTCGTCGCCCGGGCCATCAAGTTTCACGACCAAGACCGGCCGGCGGTATTCCAGCTCGACATTGACCTGCGCTGGATACCGCTTTTCGACGCGAACCACTTCAGCCACCCACGGATGCAGCGTAAACGCACTGCCGATTTTTTCGACAAGCTCTCGATCCAGCAGCATCAGTTGCATCCCCGCCAGCGCCCTCACGCAATCGGCTTTGACATTCGTATGAATCCACGCCGGCTGCGGCGTAACGACAATCTTGTCTTCGCTGACTAGATAGTCATCGCCTTCCAGCGACGGCACTCCCCAACGCTGCCACGCGATCGCGACTCCAATGACCGACGCAAGCACAACCGCCGCCGTACTAACCCAGCCGCGATTTTGCTTCCGCAGCAGAATCACCGCGAGATTCAAGCCGGCGGCCGCGCGGCCGGCCGATTTAGGCTGTCCTTTTCCCATACCTGCGAACTCCATTTCGGGCAAAAAGAACCGAAGAACCAAGAACCAAAGTAGAGACTTTGATCAAGCGGTTTTTTTGGTTCTTGGTTCTTTGGTTCTTGGAATTTCTTTCACCAGACTTCCACCGCCAACTCCAAATCCGTTCCCGTCCGCTCCGCAACCCCGGCGCGGATCGTTTCAATGAGCGCGAGCACATCCCGACTCGTGGCATTCGGTCCCGCCACAATGAAATTGGCATTCCGCTCGCTGATTTTGACATCGCCAACTTTGGCGTCCATCAGCCGAGCGTCCTTAATTAAATCCGCGGCGCTAATCCCGCCGGGGCTTTTAAAAATCTGCCCCATCCGCTGGTCGGACAACGGCTGCTCCGCCCGCTTGAGTATCCACGCCTGCTGCATTTGTTTGGTCAAATACCGCGGGTCGCCCGGTTCAAGCTCCAACGTCGCTTCCAGAATGACAAGCTCGTCGAGGCTGCTGTTCCGATATCCGAAACGCAGCTCGCTTTTTTGCCGCGTGACGACTTCGCCTTGGCTGGTCATCACAGTAGCGCTGACCGTGGTTTGACCAATATCGCCGCCGAGAGTGCCGGCGTTGGTGTGCAGCGCGCCGCCTACGCTGCCGGGAATGCCCACGAGCGTCTCCGCGCCCGCGAGGCCGGCCCCAACCGCGGTCGAGATCACGTGCCCTAGCTTCGCACCTCCGCCAGCGACGACTCTGCGGCCCATGACCTGGATTTTGCCAAAAGCCGCCGCGCCGAGATTGATAACGATGCCCGCAATGCCCTCATCGCGAACAAGGACATTCGAGCCGCCGCCCAAAATCCGCACCGGCAGTCCGTTTTCGCGGCAGCGGCGCACCAGCGTGGTCAGCTCATCGACCGTTGTCGGCTCCGCGAAATGCTGCGCCGGACCACCGAGGCGGAACCAGGTATGGGCCGCCAGCGGCTCGTTCTCACGCACGATATGTTCGAAACCAGCGGGAATTGACATGGCACGATTTTAACGCCCCGCAGCGAGGGCGTCAGCATCGCTATTGGCAGGCGAGCGGGGGACGTAAGTCCCCCTGTAATCTCGACGCCACCGGGAGGCTCACGCCTCCCGCTCGCCTCTCACTCAAAAGTGATGTTGCACGATTTTTGACCGCCGCCGATGATACCCAGCTGATAGCACAACGATGATGCCACAGGAGGGCACTGGCGATGCGAGCCGGTTGTTCGATTCAGCGATCCACCATTTTCTGTTCGAGCCTGTTGGCACTGCTAGCGCTTATCGGCTGCGGAAAATCGACCGCTAAGACCGCCGAAACGCCTGCAGATGCCGCTCAGCAACCGTCGGCAGATGCTCCGGCAACGAATACGGCGGCCGCGGCCAAGCCGGTGCCAGACTTGCCCAAGCCTATCGATCCCATGGTCGTGCTGCACACCAGCCAGGGTGACGTCACCATCAAGTTGTTTCAGGAAAAAGCGCCTCGGACCGTCGAAAATTTCCTCCGCGGCTATGCCGAACGCGGCTTTTACGAGCAGACTATTTTTCACCACGTCGAGCCGGGACAGATGATTATCGCCGGCGGCTACACGGCCGATCTGCAGCGCAAGCCGCCCCGCGCGCCGATCTATAACGAATCGAAAAACGGCCTTTTGAACCGCCGCGGCACGATCGCGATGATTCGCGACGCCGACGCGCCGCACAGCGCGACTTCCGAGTTCTTCATCAACCTCGCCGACAATCCGGATTTCGACTTCAAAGCGACCGACGAAGACGACGTGCCCGGCTACTGCGTCTTCGGCGAAGTCGTCCAAGGCATGGACGTAATCGATCGCATCGCCCAGCTCCCCACCGCCAGCTTGGGCGACTTTGCCAAGGTCCCCTCCCCGCCGGTGACAATTGCCCGGATCGAGCGGCTGCAATAGTCGTTTCGTCGTAAATCTAATTGCGACAGGGGTTTCAGTCGCGTCTGGTCGCACGCCGCGGGCCCTTGCAGTCGCTTGGCCTATTCTAAAAATGGGCTTTTGTCGGTATTTATGGAGCCGGCGTGCGACCTCAGCTATCTGGTCTTCAGCCGATTTGCGCTGCTTTTTTCCTGCTTGAATTGCTTTTTCCCGGCCAGGCTTTCCCCGTCCGCCAACGATGACCAAGATCGATTTGTCCGGGGACGCAGCGGAACAGCAGCCTGTAGTCCATCCCGTCTTTGGCGATCACGAAGTTCCGCCAGATCAGCCGACGGTCACGGAAAAAGTAAAGACGCTCTTGGTCGGACGACCGTTCGATTTGGCGGACAAGCAGGTCTATCACCACATTTCGCTGGTGGCGTTGCTGGCGTGGGTGGGGCTGGGGGCGGACGGGCTGTCGAGCTCGTGCTATGGGCCTTCGGAGGCGTTCGAGCATCTGCGGTCGCATTCGTATTTGGCGATCTTCCTCGCCCTGGCGACCATGTTTACGGTGGTCGTCATTTCAGCCTGCTATAGCCACATCATCGAAGCATTTCCCAGCGGCGGCGGTGGATATTTGGTCGCCAGCAAGATGCTGGGGTCGAAGGTCGGAGCATTGGCGGGCTGCGCGCTGATCGTCGATTACGTTTTGACTGTGACGGTTTCGATTGCGGCGGCCGGCGATGCGCTGTTTGGCTTGCTGGGGTTAACCGAACCGCATTGGCATCCGGTCAAGCTGTGGGCCGAGACGGGAGCGATTGGCGGATTGATCGTGCTGAATCTGCGCGGCGTGAAAGAATCGATCAACGTGCTGATGCCGATTTTCATCATTTTTTTGGTGACCCACGCAGTTCTGATTCTGGGTGCGCTGGGCATGCACCTGGGCGAGTTCGGGACCCTCGCATCCGACATCGGCACGCACATGGCCGCGGACGTGCGGGATCCGAATATCGGCTGGGTTTTTGTACTCATGTTGTTTTTGAAGGCCTATTCGCTCGGTGCAGGCACCTATACGGGCATTGAAGCCGTGTCGAATAGCATGGCCGTGATGCGCGAGCCGCGAGTGGCGACCGCGCAGCGCACGATGTTGTATATGGCGGTCTCGCTGGCAATCACGGCCGGCGGGCTAATGGTGGCGTACCTGCTGTTTGAGCTGGATTTGAAAACGGCGGGCACAACGCTGCTGGCTCAGAAAGAGCATACCGGCCGGACCATGAACGATTTGCTGACGGAGTGGTTTGCGCGCGGGGCGTTGCCGGGTCCGCTCGTTCAAATCTTCCGCTGGATCACGGTGCTGTCGGAGGCGACGCTGCTAGTTGTCGCCGCGCAGGCTGGTTTCATCGGCGGGCCTAAATGCTTGGCGAATATGGCCCACGACTCATGGGTGCCGCATTGGTTTGGCAGCTTGTCGGAACGGCTGGCATCGCACAACGGCATCTTGCTGATCGGCTTGAGCAGCCTGGTGGCACTGTGGGCCAATGCGGGCGCCGTTTCGGCCCTGATCGTGATGTACTCGATCAATGTGTTCGTCACGTTTTCGCTGTCGATGATCGGCATGACGCTGCATTGGCGGCAGCACAAAGAAGATCCCGCTTGGCGAAGACGAGTGGCCTTGTTTGTATTTGGATCGGTGTTGTGTATCGCGATTCTGGTGGTGACGGTGAGCTTTAAGTTTGCCGAGGGTGCCTGGAAGACGGTCGTGGTGACGGGGATCGTCACAGGTCTAGCGCTGGCCATTCATCGCTATTACGACTATGTCCGCTCGCGGCTGAAGAGCCTCGACGAATCGCTGGGCACGATCGAGGTTCATGGCGAGCCGAATTTAGCAGCGCCCGATCCGAACCAGCACACGGCGGTGATTCTAGTGGGCGGTTACAGTGGTCTGGGCGTTCACACGCTGCTCAATGCCGTCCGCTTCGTGCCCAATCATTTCAAGAACATGATTTTCATCTCGGTGGGAGTCGTCGATTCAGGGAATTTCAAGGGCATTGAAGAACTCGACAGTTTGAAGAACTATCTCGAGGGGGCGTTGGGTAAATATGTCGATCTGGCGCGGCGGCTGAGTTTTCCCTCGACGAGCTACATGGCAATTGGTACGGACGTCGTCGACGAACTCGAGCATCTCTGCCGCGTGGTGCACCGCGATTTTCCGAAGTCGGTGGTGTTTGCGGGACAGTTGGTGTTTCAGCGTGAAACGTGGTACGGGGCGCTCTTACACAACCAGACCGCCTACTCGCTCCAGCGGCGCCTGCAGTGGGACGGCGTGCCGATGGTAATTTTGCCGACTCGCGTCCGCGAGACTTAAGAATTCGACGCTGCATCTTGATGTTTTCTTGACGCTGCGAACCGTGCTTTTAACAACATCTTGATATCGCTGGCTGTAGCATTTTGCGCCAGCTGCATCTTGGTTAATAAACCCAACGGGCGGGCGGCTGGAATGGCCCGACCGCTTTTGATCGCGACGATGTTGTTGAAGGATTGAAAAGTGGGCATTGCAAACGAGGCGAATGACGCCAGCGACGGCCCGCTGCCCTCGCAGCCGATCCGCGGCATTCTCGGCGAACACGAGGCGCCGCCCGATCTGCCGCGGGTCACGGACAAGGTGAAGACGCTGCTCGTCGGCAAGGCGTTCGATCTGGCCGACCAGCGGATTTATCACCACATCTCGCTGGTGGCGTTTTTGGCCTGGGTCGGGCTGGGGGCGGACGGGCTTTCCAGCTCGTGCTATGGTCCGTCGGAGGCGTTCGGACACCTCAAGGAGCATTATCACCTCGCGATCTTTCTCGCCCTGGCGACGATGTTCACGGTGTGGGTGATCTCGGCGTGCTACAGCCACATCATTGAAGTCTTTCCGAGCGGCGGCGGCGGGTATCTCGTGGCCAGCAAGATGCTTGGCACGCGATTCGGCGTCGTTTCCGGCTCTGCGCTCGTCGTCGATTACATTTTGACCGTGACCGTGTCGATTGCGGCGGCGGGCGACGCGCTCCTGGGACTGGCGGGTGCGCAAGCCCAGTGGCTGAAGCTGCCGCTGGAAACCGGCGCGATCGTCTTCTTGGTCGTGCTGAACCTGCGGGGCGTAAAAGAGTCGGTCACGATCTTGATGCCAATTTTCTTGACGTTTGTTTTCACGCACGCGATTCTCATCGTCGGGGCGATTGCTTTGCACATCGGCAGCATCGGTGTAGTCGCGGCCGAAGTGACCCAGGAGGTGCAGGCGAACATCGCCAACCCCGAGATGGGCTTCTTCGGCATGCTGGGGCTGCTCTTATATGCGTATTCGCTCGGCGCCGGCACCTACACGGGCATTGAGGCGGTAAGCAACAGCATGCCGGTGATGCGCGAACCGAAAGTGGCCACAGCGCAGCGGACCATGATGTATATGGCGACGTCGCTGGCACTGACGGCTGGCGGCCTGATGCTCGCTTATCTCTTGCTCAAGCTGACTCTGCCCGAAAACGGCACGCCGAGCATGATGAATTTGCTCCTGACGGAGAAATTCGTCGCCGACATCGGTTTGCCGCACTGGCTCGGCATGGCGTTCTTGCTCGTCACGATTGTATCGGAGGGGGCATTGCTGGTTGTTGCGGCGCAGGCCGGGTTTATCGATGGTCCGCGCGTGCTGGCAAACATGGCGCATGACTCCTACGTGCCGCATTGGTTCGGCAGCTTGTCGGAACGGCTGGCGACGCACAACGGCATCTTGCTGATCGGCAGTGCGGCGCTGGCCGCCCTGTGGGCCACGGGGGGCAACGTCTCGGCCCTGGTCGTCATGTATTCGATCAACGTATTTCTGACGTTTTCACTGTCGATGATCGGCATGGCCTGTCACTGGTATGAGCAGCGCGGGAAAAATCCGCTGTGGCGGCGGCGGTGGCTGCTGTTCGTGTTTGGCGCCGCGCTGTGTCTGTGCATTTTGGCCGTGAATCTTTATTACAAGGTGATTTACGACCTTTACCATCTGCTCACGACGCACCGTGAGACGGGGCAGGCAGCGGAAGCGACGGGGCACGGCTGGATGACGATCGCCGTCACGGGCGGGCTGGTCGGTTTGTGCTTTCTCATCCGCCGCTATTACGACTATGTCCGCGAGCGGCTGAAAAACCTTGACGAGTCGCTGGGCGCGATTGAAGTAAACGGCGAGCCGAACCTATCGCCACCTGATCCCGAACAACATACGGCGGTGATCTTGGTCGGCGGCTACAGCGGCCTGGGTGTACACACGCTGCTCAACACAGTCCGCTTCATGCCCAATTATTTCAAGAACATGATCTTCATTTCGGTGGGCGTGGTTGATTCGGGGAATTTTAAGGGCATTGAGGAATTGGATAGCCTGAAAAAGTATGTCGAGACGGCGCTCGGCAAATATGTCGATCTGGCGCGGCGTCTGAATCTTCCCTCAACGAGCTACATGACAATCGGCACGGATGTCGTCGAGGAGCTGGAACGGTTGTGCCGCGTGGTGCACCACGATTTTCCGAAGTCGGTGGTGTTTGCGGGACAGTTGGTGTTTCAGCGTGAAACGTGGTACGGGGCGCTCTTACACAACCAGACCGCCTATTCGCTCCAGCGGCGCCTGCAGTGGGACGGCGTGCCGATGGTGATTTTGCCGACTCGGGTGCGGGAGGGGTGAGCGGCGTCGTGGGCTGCCGCTTGACCAACGTAGGCGATTTCGTAACTTAACAGGGACGGTTCAGTCGCAATTGCTTGGCAGACTGGGGCAAGTCTGCTCCTGGCTGTTGGAGTTCAGTACTCGTTGGTTTTTTTTGGGGACATTTACAGTGACAATTTTGCGCGTGGGTCCGAATCAAAAGTATTCTGACGGTTGGGAATCGGCGTTTTTCGGCAAACGAAGCGGGGCGAAGTCGGCGGCAAAGAAGCCGACGCCGTCAAAAAAGGCCGGGCCGAAGAAGGCCAAAAAGGGCAGGAAATAGGTCCATGCGGCGAGCGGGGGACGTAAGTCCCCCGGTATCTCAGCGCCATCGGGGAAGCTCACGCCTCTTGCCTCCGTCAACCAGGATTGGCCTTCGACGTTGACCGCTGCGCCGCCTGTGGCCTATAACCAACGGCTGCCTTGGTTCCGGTCTAAACCGGGCGTTTGATACTCGCAGCAGGTCAGCAGTCAGCATGAGCGTCGGCGAAGGGGCAGGAACGGGTTTTGCCACGATGCGGGGCCGGGACTATCCGGCGATCCGCCAATTCACGGTGTTCCTGGAGAATCGCGTCGGCCAGCTCCTGGAAGTCATTCGCCGGTTCGAAAACTCCAAGGTCCGCATCGTCGCCCTCTCGATCAGCGACGCCACCGAATGTGCCTTCGTTCGCTTTCTTCTCAGTCACCCTGAGCAGGGCCGTGAGGTACTTGAGCGGGCCGGCTTGGCTATCGTCGAGAGCGATTTGATCGGCCTGGAGCTGCCAGAAGGGCCCAATCCGCTCTTGGAAGTCTGTACGGCCCTATTGCAGGCTGAAGTCAACATCGTGCAGGCCTATCCGCTCATGATTCGCCCACACGGCCGCCCCGCCGTGGCCCTGATGGTCGATAATCTCGAAATGGCGCAAGAGACGCTGAAGAACAAGAACTTTACGATGATCTCGGAGCGGGATCTGGTGGATGACGAGTAGCGGATGCGCGACTCACTTCGTTGCGACGCGGAATCCGGTCAGGTAACTGGCTGCTGCCCGTGGTTCGCGTGCCGCGGAACGTGCGAACCAAACGCCGGCCCCATTCGCTGAACCGCCCCGCCAGACTGGTGAACCGTCGCTGGCGATGGCGATTTCGGCCGCGTTGCCGAGCATGTCGTACAATCCAAAATTGTTCGGCTGCCTGTTGGCGACGGGGTTGCGGCCGGTGAGCGCCGCGAATTTTTCAGCCGCGGCCGAATCGTCACCCCAATACCAATGCGTCGTCGCGCCCGCGCGGCACGCATACTCCCACTGGATTTCGGTGGGCACAGAATAAGTCCGCTTGTCTTGTTCGCCCAGCCACTCGCAAAACGCCTGGGCGTCGTTGAGGGTCACGCAGACAACCGGGAATTGCGGATTGGAAACGAAATCCGAATGCTTCCAGATCCATTCGGGCTTGGGCTCGGGCAGCTTGCCTTCGCTCGGCGGCCGTTCGCCGCCTTTACCGTCGCGCTCCGCCGTCGTCTTGTAGCCCGTCGCCTCGACAAATGCGCGAAATTCGCCGACGGTAACCTCCGTCGCCCCAAGCCAGAAAGGCTCGGCAACCGTCGCCTCTTTTTGCGTCTCGGTACGGAGCAACCAGCGGCTGGAATTGGGGATTTGGACAACGGCGTCATCCATTTGCCGCGTTGAGGAGCCCATTTGAAACTTGCCCGGCGGAATCAAAACGAGCTTCGCGCCCACGAAGCTGCTGATCTCGATCGGCTGATTGAGCTCCTTGGCCCAGGCGGCCTGCTGCTGCTTCGCATGCGCCGCGTCGAAGGGAAGCTCCGAAATAATCGCTTTGTCGGCGGGTGCGGAAGCGGACGAAGCCGCTGACGATTCGCTGGAAATTTTTTCGCCGTTTGGATTGGTTTCGGCGAGTGGCGATGCGGCATTATCGGATGCGTGGCTCCCGCTTGCCTGTTCCGCTGTCGCTTCGTTGGCAGAGTCTTGTTGGCCGCCGCGCTGCATGAAGACGGCTGCGGCGAGGCCGAAAATCGCCACGAGGGCGAGCGCACCGATGGCGATGGAGATCTTGGTCAGTTTGTCTAGCGGCGCCCTCGGCCGGCGTGCAGCCCAGGCCGCAACCGCTTTCGTTGCTTTCGCACCGGACGAAGCCGGCGGGAGAGAGGTCAATGATGCACTCTCGGCGGCATCGCTCTGAGCCCGCACGGTGATGAGTGTATCCGGATCGGTGTCCGCGCCTTTGATATTTTGCGTAACTTCAGTCGATTGGGCTGGCGCGACCTTGGGGGCGGATTCAACTGCCACGGAGCCGAAAACGGAACCACCGACGCTGGGAAATTTTCCCAGCGAGCTCATGCCGATATCGCGCGACATCGTCGAAACGAGCTCATCGAGCTTGAACGCGACGGAATCATCCTGCTCCGCGAGCATCGATGCGGCTTGCGGCCCGCCATGCAGGCAGCTTTCGAGCTGTGCGATGAGCTCGCCCATTGTTTGCTGGCGCTCATGCGGCGATTTGGCGACCATCTTTCGCCAAATCAGCTCCACCGCCGCCGGAATATCGGACCGCTTTTCACGCAGCGACGGAACCGGAGCGTCGCGGTGGGCAATGATTTTCCGCATCACCGTTTCGCCGCTATAGACGATATCGCCGGTGAGCAGCCGGTACAGCGTGCAGCCCAGGCTGTAGATGTCTGCGCGGGCATCGACAGCATGGGTATCGACGGCTTGCTCAGGGGCCATGAAATCAACGCTGCCCAAGACCGTGCCCTCGGTAGTGAGGTGCGGCGTATCGTCGTGTTTTTCGATCCGCGCCAGACCCATGTCGAGGATTTTCACCGTGCCGTCGCGGTCCACCAGGAGATTCGACGGCTTTATATCGCGGTGAATGATTCCTTTGGCGTGGGCATATGCCAAGCCGCGGGCCGCTTGCAGCATATAGTCGAGAGCCATCGCAACCGGCAGCGGGCCGTGCGTCTTGGAAAGGGCGCCGAGGTCAATGCCTTCGACGAATTCCATGACGTAGTAGTGCGTGCCTTCGTGCTCATTGGAGTCGAAGGCTGTGACAATGTTGGTGTGGATCAGACGGGCGGCGGCTTGCACCTCTTGCTGAAAGCGACGGACGGAATCTTCGTCTTCCAGCATCTCGGGCGAGATGAGCTTAAGCGCGACCTGCCGCTTCATGCGGCGGTGCTCGGCTTTCATCACCTGGCCCATGCCGCCTTGACCAATCTTGTCGAGAATCGAGTATTCGCCGAACGAAAGCGACTTCGGTTTGCCTTTGAGAAGTTGAAGGGCCTGATATTTGGTCAGCTTGCCGGCGCGGACCAGCTCGGTGGCGAGGCCCTTGGCGTCTTTCGGCTTTTTCTCTGGTGCGATCTTGTCGTGCGCCTGCTTCAGATCGGCCATCGAGATGACGCCGCTCGCGATCGCGCATTCGTAATACTCGTCGATCGTGGCGGGCTGCGTGCCTTCGGGCCAGCGGGCGGCTGCTTGTGCAATCCAGCCGCTGGAAGTGCCGCTGCCGGCGATGCCTTGCCGGCGCAATTGCTCGCGCAACAGCGCGTCGTAGGCGGCCCGCTCGTTGGGATCGAGCAGCCGCTGCCGCGCACGACTGATTTCGTTCAGCAGTTTTTGCGAGAGCGCTCCGTGCTTCCCGCCTTGGAACGTTTTTAGGAG
>DASXLL010000278.1:0-35796 GCA_036496265.1 Pirellulaceae bacterium
CGGCGCGATCATCATCCACACCACTCCCTCCGCCGGCTATCCCTTCCAAGTCGTGCAAACTTCCTGGTCCGGCGAAGAATTCGAGCTCGCCGAAACCAGCGGCCCTCGCCTCGAAATGCGCGGCTGGATGACCGAAGACGCCTCGAAGAAAGTCGTCTCACTCGCCGGTCTCGATCTCGACCAACTCCGCGCCGCCGCCGAAAAGCGCGACTTCAAACCCGTGCCGCTGGGCGTAAAGCTCTCGCTCGACATGACCTGCGACGTCCGCAAACACAAAACCGCCAACGTCCTTGGCCTATTGCCCGGCAGCGATCCAAAGCTCAGCGATCAGACCGTCGTCTTCATGGCCCATCACGACCATCTCGGCCTCGCCAAAGAGCGCAACGCCCAAGGCGACAACATCTACAACGGTGCAATCGACAACGCCTCCGGCGCCGCCTCGCTTTTAACCATCGCCCGCGCCGCCGCCTCGCTTCCCAAGCGACCGGCCCGCTCGATTCTCTTCGCCGCCGTCGGTGCCGAAGAACAATGCCTCCTTGGCTCGCTCTACCTCGCCGAGCATCCGCCGCTGCCGCCCGGCAACCTCGCCGCCGTCATCAACATCGACGGCCTCAACTTCATTGGCCCCACCCACGACGTCAACGTCATCGGCCTCGGCAAATCGAACCTCGACGAGCTGGTCGAAGGCGTCGCCAAATGGCAAAACCGCGTCGTCACCCCCGACCACTTCCCCGATCGCGGCTACTACTACCGCTCCGACCAATTCAGCCTCGCCAAAATCGGCGTCCCCGGCGTCTATCTCCATTCCGGCGTCAACGTCATCGGCAAACCCGAAGGCTGGGGCAAACAGCAGATCGACAAATGGACCGAAACCCACTACCACCAGCCCAGCGATGAATATTCCGACGACTGGGATCTCCGCGGCGCCCTCCAAGACATCCGCCTCCTCTACTACGTCGGCCTCGCCGCATCCAACCGCCCCGAAATGCCCAAATGGAAAGAGGGCGACGAATTCGAAGCCGCCCGCAAAACGGCGATCGAAGCATTAAAAAAATAACACTGCACCTCCACTAGCCGGGAGCAAACCTGCTCCCGGAGAACCGCCAACCAGTCCACCATTCCCACCAGCCGGGGAGCAGATCTCAGCTTTATGCACCTGATAGCATGTGGCCCGTCGGGCGCTTGAGTTTTGCTGCCGCACTTGCCGCAACGCGGCAAAACTCGATAGCCCAGGGCAAGTGAGCGCAGCGAACGCCGCCCTGGGACTTTATCCCAAAATAGCATTCAAAGCCCTGAAAGGGCGACACCCCGAGCACCGAGCCGATTCGAGTCACAGGTTACAGTTGCATAATCTTGAAACCTGCTCCGGGAGAATCGTCCATATCTTTAGCTGGCCGGAAAAAGGAACAAGCGATGAAAAGAAAAAAAACCTACGGGTTCACGGTGGTATTAACTGCGGCCAAGCTCAGCGTCGAAGAATGTGATGCACTTTACGAGGCGGGATGTGACGACGGCACAATCGTGACCCGACAGGGAGTTTCTTTCATCACCTTCGACCGCAAAGCGGAATCACTGGAACAAGCCATTCGATCGGCTACCGAAGATGTGCGCTCAGCCGGATTCGACGTGAAGCGAGTGGAAATGCCCGCCTTTGTTTAATGTCAGGCAACGCGGTGCGAGCAGCCGACCAACGTGATGCCGAAAAAGCGTTAACCCATGATTGTCTTTCGGACTGATCTTCAATTCGCCGACGATCCGGATGGTAGGTGGTCGCCAGTATCAAGCGGCTGGCGGCCGGATTTTTGCTTCAACAATGAAGAATTCGACTGCAAAGTCAAGTTCCCGAATGATCTAACCGTGTATCCGGGCGATTGGGTGCTTGCCATTATAACCTTGCCGAAGCTTTCATCAGATCTGCTTTACCTCCAACTCGGTCCAGGCGAACAGTTCACCCTACGAGACGAATATAAGACAGTTGCCACTGGCGTAATTACAGCCATGCTTGATGACGATTCGCCCAAAGCCAATTAGCCGCCATTCATTTGTAAATTCGAACATCGCGAAAAACTTCCCGAAAAATTTCCAAATCCGGCAGAATTTGGTCCGGTTTTTCGCGCCAATTGCAATGTATCTAATGGGGCGGAGCCCTCTCGCCAAAACGACCGAATCGCCGCGAGCGGGCGCGGTTGGATTTTGACTTACGTCAATTCGTCAGTGCTAACAACGCGCTCAACTTGAGCGCCGACCTCAAAACCGCCAAACTCACAACCTCAACCACAATTTGTTCTTACGATCTTTCACCAACCGCTCCGTAATGAAAAAACTTCGAACTTTAGCGCCTCCGCGGGCAGCTTCCCTCGCCGTAACTCCCTGCCGTACACTGACGCCACCCAAGGAAAGGTGACACCCATATGCAACGTTTCCCATTCGTAGGGTGGGCTGTGCCCACCAATCTGCTCGTCGCAACGCTTTATCTAGCAACCAGCACTCTGACCAACCCTTCGAGGGCCCAGGATATGACCCAACCAGCCAAGGATTTTGTGGCCGACCACGAAAAGAAAATCGAGCCGCTGGAAATCGAAATCGGCAAAGCCTGGTGGAACGCCAACGTCACGGGCAAAGACGAAGACTTCGCCAAAAAGGAAGAATCCGAAAACCGGCTGAACGAAGCACTGTCGAACACCGAGAAGTTTGCCTCGCTCAAGAAAATCCACGACGGCCAAGTCAGCGACGCAACGGTCTCGCGAGAGATCAACGTCCTGTACCTGCAGTACCTGGAAAAACAGGTCGATCCGGCCCTGATGAAACGGATGACCGCCAAGGCCAACACGATCGAAAAGGCCTTCAACGTCTTCCGCGCCAAGGTCGGTGGCAAAGAGCTAACCGATGGCGAAGTCCGGCAGATTCTGACGAAGTCCAAGGATTCCAAGGAGCGCCGCGAGGCCTGGGAAGCCAGCAAAAAAGTTGGCGCCGACGTCGAAAACGACCTCCGCGATCTGGTCCGCCTGCGAAACGAAGCCGCGGGCAAACTCGGCTTTCCCGACTACCACGCCATGCAGCTCCACCTCAGCGAGCTGAAGCAAGCCGACGTGCTCAAGCTGTTCGACGAGCTCGATACGCTCACGCGCGAACCATTCACGAAAGCTAAGAAGGAAATCGACGCCAAGCTAGCCAAGGACTATTCGATCGGCCCCGACGAACTCCGCCCCTGGGGCTATCACGATCCGTTTTTTCAAGAGCCGCCCGCCGTCTATGACGTCGATCTCAACGCCCCCTTCGCGGACGTGGACATCCAAAAAGTCTGCCGTGAGTTCTACGCCGGCATCGGCCTGCCCATCGACGACGTTCTGAAGCGCAGCGACCTATTCGAGAAGCCTGGCAAAAGCCCCCACGCCTTCTGCACCGACATCGACCGCGTCGGCGACGTCCGCGTTCTCGCCAACATCCGTCCCACCGAATACTGGATGAGCACGATGCTCCACGAGCTGGGCCACTCGGTCTATAGCAGCAAAAACATCCCCGCCGCGCTGCCCTACGTCCTCCGCACCGACGCCCACATCCTGTGTACCGAAGGCGTCGCCATGATGTTCGAGCGCTTCTCCAAAGACGGCGACTGGCTCGCCGCCTTCAACATCCCTGTCGCCGACAAAGCCAAATACTCGGCCGCCGGCGCAAAAATGCGCCGCGACCGCCTGCTCATCTTCTCCCGCTGGGCTCAGGTCATGTTCCGCTTCGAGAATGAACTTTATCGCGACCCCTCCCAAGACCTCAACAAACTCTGGTGGGACCTCGTCGAGAAGTTTCAAGGACTAAAACGCCCCGAAGGCCGCAACGCCCCCGACTACGCCAGCAAAATCCACATCGTCTCCGCCCCCGCCTACTACCACAACTATCTCCTCGGCCAACTCTTCGCTTGCCAACTCCACGCCGCCATCGTCAAGGACGCCCTCGGCAAGTCCGATCCCGCCAACACCATCTACACCCGCGAACCAAAGGTCGGTCAATTCATGAAAGACAAAGTCTTCTCCCAAGGCCGCCTCCGCAGTTGGAACAACCTAACCAAATACGCCACCGGCGAAGAGCTAAACCCCAAAGCATTCGCCGTCGAATTCAGCCACTAGAAATAAACCGCAGAGAGCGCGGAGGTACGCAGAGTGAGTGCGGCGGAAAACGACAGTCACAACGCGAAGCAATCAACCGGCCACCCCCGCGCCTTCTGGTTCATCTTCTGGGGCGAATTCGCCGAGCGCTGCTCCTATTACGGCATGCGGGCCATTTTGGCCCTCTACCTCACAGAAGCGTTGCACTTCAGCGCCCGCGACGCGGTGCCGATCTATTCGGCCTTCAAGATGGCCGTCTATTTCCTTCCCCTGCTCGGCGGCTGGCTGGCCGATCGCTACATCGGCAAGTATTGGGCGATCGTCGGCTTCTCAGTGCCCTATGTACTCGGCCATTTCATCCTCGGCATTGAAAACACAACGGCCTTGTTCATTGCGCTCAGCCTGCTTGCGCTGGGCAGCGGCGTCACGAAGCCGAACATCTCTACGCTGATGGGCATGACCTACGATCAGCAGCGGCCGGCGCAGGACCAGTTGCTCAGCGCCGCCTTCCGCTGGTTCTATTTTTCGATCAACATCGGCGCTCTCATTTCGCAGTTTTTGCTGCCCATGATTCGCGACCGCTTCAGCTATCAGGCGGCCTTTCAATTTCCCGCCTGGCTGATGGTCGGGGCTTTGATCATCTTTGCTCTCGGCAAGCCGTATTACGCCGTCGAGCATCCCGGCCCCGCCCCTGCCGATCCAGAGCATCGCCGTCAGCGCTGGCAGACATTAACCACACTCTTCGGCGTCTTTGGATTGGTGGTCTTTTTCTGGATGGCCTACGAGCACAACGACAGCCTGTGGGTTTATTTTTGCCGCGACTATGTCGATCGCCGCGTGCCTTTTTGGGGCCAGGAAGTCGCCCCCGACCAACTCCAGTTCATCAATGCCTTGTGCGTTTTGATTTTCGTTCCGACGTTGACCTGGTTCTTCGCTTCCTTCGATCCAAATAATCGCTTCTTTACCGCCGCTAACCGCATGCTTATTGGATTTGCTGTCACAGCAACCGCCACGGGAATCATGACCTTGGCCGGATTTCTGGCCCAATCTAGCGGCGCCAAAATCTCGGTGGTTTGGATCGTCGCTGCCTATGTGGCCCTCACGCTTGCCGAGGTGCTCGTTTATGCCACGGGGCTGGAGCTGTCCTACACTGCGGCGCCCAAAAGCATGAAGGGTTTTGTCACCGCCTGTTTTCTGGTCACCAACATGTTGGGCAATTTTCTGAACATGGGTTTCACTCGCCTGTACATCGGCTCGCCCAACGACCCAGCCGCAGATCAGGGGCCTCTGTCGCCAGGACCGTTTTTCGGCCTGACAACGCTGATTGTGATTGCGGCAACCGTTGCTTTTTACTTTGTCAGTCGCCGGCTGGTGATCAGTAAGGCGAATTTCGGAGCAGTGGAATGATGAGACATTTGTTTTTCGCAGTTATCGCGGGCGTCTTTGCTTTCGATGGGCTCACCGAGCAGGTTTTCGCCCAACGCGAAACGCTCCGTTTAACTCACGGACCAATGCTGGGGAAGCCAACCGCGCACTCGATGTCCGTCTGGGGCCGCACATCCGAAAGCGGCCAGTTCGCCGTGCGATATGGCTCAAACGCCGAGCGACTTGACCAGATGAGCAAGCCCGTGACAACCAGCATCGATCACGACAACACAGGCGTCGTCGAGCTGACTGATTTGAAATCCGACACACAGTATTTTTACGAAATCATCGTCAACGGCCGACCGCACGGCTTGCCCGGCAGTTTTCACACGCTGCCCAACAGCGAAGACACTCGCAACCCGCAGCACAACCCCAAGGGTCTGTTCAATTTCCGTTTCGAAATCGGCTCCTGCGCCAATCAAAACCCCGCCAGCGGTCTGGGGCATCGTTCGCCAACCTACGAAAACCTCAATCGCGATTGGGCCGACAAAGTTCACTTCCACATCATGAACGGCGATTGGCTCTACGAGGAGCTGCGCCAATATCCGCCGGAAGCGTGGCGATTGGTGCAGGGCGTTGAGAAAGTTCCCAAGTGCGTCGAAGTGATGCCGACCGTCGTCGGTGTCTGGGAAAACTACAAGCTCTATCTCAGTCGCGGCGTCGAGCTGGCCAAATGGCACCGCAACGTGCCCAGCTTTTTTACGTTCGACGATCACGAGCTCGTCAACGATATCTATGCCACCAACGTTCCGGGCCAGCGCGATCGTCGCTCTGTCTTCCGCGATATAGGCGTCTATGCTTGGTTGGATTATCTCGGCTGGGCCGATCCGGTCGCCTACAACCATCCGGTTCACTTTGGCCGCGGCAGCATGACGGCGGGCAGCAACTTGCTCGTCGATCGCGACGTGGATTTCACCAAACTGCCGCTCAAGGAAATGCTCAATCTACACGTCCATTGGGGCACGCCCACGGCTGGCGAGGACAATGTTCGGTACGACAACGACAACGGTCACAAGAATTCTTACGTCTATGACATCATCGAGGTCGTCGATTCACACACGCTGAAACTGCACATGCCGGCGAAAGTGACCGACCAAGTGAGCTACTCCATCGGCCGTCGCAGCTACGGCAAGTTTCGGGTCTCGAACTGCGACTTTTATCTGCTCGACACCCGCGGCGAGCGGGCCATGCACGATGTCAAACAGCGCGATAAGCCCGGCGTTTCGATGATCGGCCTTGATCAGCGCGATTGGCTGCTGGAATCGATGAAGACGAGCGACGCCGACTTTTTCTTTGTCATTTCCACGGTACCCTTCATGATCCCCCACACCGGCTCCGGCGGCGCCGAGCTAAATCCGGAAAACAAAGAGGAGGCCTGGACCGGCTATTTCGACGAGCGCGAGAAGCTGATTGCCGAATGGGAAAAACTGGGCAAAAAGGTCTTCGTCATGACTGGCGATCTGCACAACAGCTTCGCGATCAAGGTCACCGACAACATCTGGGAGTTCTGCTGCGGCCCCCACAACAGCGTCAACCACGTGCCAGCCAACGACGAAAGCAACCGCCCGGCCACCGGCAAATGGAAATTCGGCCCCCGCGAATGCGACATCCGCTGGAGCAGCTACATCCTGCCCGATCTTCCACGGCTGGAGCGCCTCTACCCGCACTATTGCATCGTTCAGGTCAACAACGTCTTCAACATGCCTCAAAAGCTCGGCGACAAACGCTGGGTCGCCTATCCGCACCCCCAAGTCGTCTTCCAATACTACGACGGGCGCACTGGTGAGCTGGATTACGCCGAAGCGATCTCCGTGGCTCGATAGACAAATTGATTGCCACGAAAAACACAAAAAGGCACAAAAAACGAAACCGAATGATCATTCCTTTTTGTGGTTCTTCGTGATTTTTGTGGCCATTCTTAGCTTTCATCAAGCGCACGGAGAATTCCTTCCGCTTTGTGCCACGTCTCCTCATACTCCCGCTCCGGCGATGACTGCGCCACAATCCCACCGCCGACCGGAAACTGCCACCAGCCGCGACTGCTAGTGATAGTCCGAATTAAAATGCTGAGGTCCATCGAGCCATCGAACCCGAAATATCCCAGCGACCCGCAGTAAGCCCCGCGGGCCGTCGGTTCCAGTTCGGCAATGATTTCCATCGCCCGGATTTTGGGGGCACCGGTGATCGAGCCGCCGGGAAAAGCGGCGCGGACCAGATCAACCGCCGTTTTTCCCGACGAGAGCGTCCCTTCGACGGCAGAGACCAAATGCTGCACGAATTGATATGTTTCCAGGCCACAAAGCTGCGTCACTCGCACGCTATCTGGCTCGCAAACTCGCGACAAATCATTCCGCAACAAATCAACGATCATGACGTTTTCCGCACGGTCTTTCTCGCTTTGCAACAAATCGTCGCCCGCGAACAAGTCGGCCTCGGCCCAAGCAGTGCGTCGCCGCGTCCCTTTGATCGGCCGCGCTTCGACCCGGCCGTTTTCTACTTTTAAGAATCGCTCTGGCGAAGCACTGATGATTTGTGTTTCGCCAAGATCGAACCAGCCGGCGAAGGGCGCCGGGTTACATTGCCGCAGCCGCAGATAGAGCGAAAGTGAATCACCCTCAGCCGGATAGAGCAGTCGCTGTGACAGATTCACCTGAAAAATGTCGCCGGCATGGATGTATTCGATGGCCCGCTTCACGATGGCCTGGTAGTCGGATGCTGAAAAAGTGCTTGTGAGGCCGGGGGGACCAGGAACCGAGAATTGCGGAGCAAGCTTGCTGGCCGCTAAGGTCGTAGCCGACGATTGTTGCTCGCGACGGCTCGGAGTTGCTCTTAGCCAAGCCTGGAATTGCTCGACGCGTTTCTTGGCGCGAGACAACCGACGCGATGGCTCGGTTTCGGGAAATCCCTGGGAGATTAGCCAAGCGCGGTGGTCGGCATGATCGATCGCGAGCACCGTGTCGTAGAGGCCAATAGCGAGTGCCGGGATTTGAAACTCGTCGCAACGCGGCGGTGGAATCCGCTCCAGGCTACGGCCGAGGTCGTACGACAAAAGTCCCGCCGCGCCGCCTTGAAACGGCGGCAGACCGGGCCGCGCTGGTTGGCGCCATTCGCGCAGTCGCGTTTCCAACAATGATAGGCCGTGTGTCTGGTCGGCCGGGACGGTGACGAACTCAAACGGATCGGCCGTTAAAAACGAATAGCGGCCCAGGCGCGGCTCGCGCAGCGCGCTGTCAAGAAGCAGGCTGTGCGGCAGCACAGAGAGGCCGATTAGCGCCGATTCGACGTCGGGCGGTGGAAGCAGTTCGACGACCAGCGGCAAGTCGTTCATTTCGCAGGTCGTCATTCGCTCGCCTCGGGACGCGACGAGGATGATTTGGTTTTGCGCAAGCGATGACTCTGCTCGGACTCAGTCAAATAGCCCCAGTTGAGAGCCTCGTCTTGTCGATATTCTTTGCCGAGCGTCAAGGCGATCGCCGCTTTGGCCATCTCGAAACCCAGATAGAACGCATGCGATGCATCCATGTTCTTGGGCGGCTGATGCGCGTCTGCCGCGCCGCCGAAGCCGGGATTTAGCAGCCGCTCGAAGACCAGAAACGGGTCGCGATCGGCAATGTGCAGCCCAGCCCCGATCAGATGCACCTTTCCCGCATCCCCGAAGACACGATAACTATTGTCTTTGATTTGCTCCGCCAGTTTTTGCAGTGACTCGCTGCCAAATTCATGAACTTTTGGATCACGGAGCGTCACCAGCCGCGGTTCGATGTGCTTGGGTGGAATTCGATGACGGCGAGCATAACACACAAGTCGCCGAGCCAGGTCGCATTCGCGCACGGACGTTTTAGCCCAGTTGATGACCTGCGTCGTCAGGATGCTGCGAATGCCAAGCTCTTGGCAGAAGCCAAGCAGGAGAACATTGATGCCGGCCGAGTCGGCGTCCGTCAACTCAGTCAAATTGCCGATTCCCATCAGCATTTCGGCGTCGGGGAAGCGGCGGCGGACTTCGAGATAACGGCCGAGACTGGCGGCGAAACCGCAGCCAATGGGCTCAATGATTGGGTCGATGCGCAGCGGCACTCCGGCGGCGGCCAGGGCTTCTAAAGTTTCTTCGAGGCCACCGAGCGTGGGAATGTCGTCAGGGATGACGACGACCTCGCAACCCCAGTTTTTGGCAGCTTCCCGATTGGAACGATTTACGCTGAGAACTAACTCGGCGCCGGCTCGGACGGCTGGCTCGATTTCCGCCGAATTGAGGCTGTCGATCGAGACCCGATGGCCATCGGCTTTCAGCGTACGGACACATTCGGCCACTCCTGCCCACGGTTCGCCCGGATCGCAACCGACATCGATCCAATCCGCACCGCTGGTTCGCAGGGCGGCCGCTTCAGCCAAGATGTCCTGCAGCGACAGTCGTGGGGCATGATTGATCTCGGCGATGATTTTGATGTCGTATTGGCCATAGTCGTCTTTGGCCGACTGCTGGCCAAAGAATCCGTCCAGCTCGCGAAGATCGCGTGGGCCGCGCTCAACGCGGGCCGAAGTGAGCGTTTGAATCGGCGACAGATCGCCGTCGCAATAGCCGGGAACAATGACGCGGCTGGCTGATGGCGGAATGTGAACGTGTCGGCTAATCCAAGCCGGAGTCATCAACGCTGCGACTGTGATCGGCAACACTTCCAGCGTAAAGTCGAAGCCAGCTTTTTCGGCGAGCGACGCGACGACCGGTCGCAGCGCGTGCTCCGCGAGGCGGCCGGTGACGAAATGGATGTGGTCCGTGGTCATTTGTCATTGGTCATTTGTCTGGTCACAAATGACAAGTGACCAGTGACAAATGACATCACTCGTACCGAAATCCCCCGTTGATCGGAATAGTTTGGCCTGTGATGAAATCGGCTGCGGGTGAGGCGAGGAACGCTGCGGCGCGGGCGACGTCTTCTGGCGTTCCCCACCGCCCACGCAGAGACTGCCTGGTGGCTCGCTCTTGCCAATAGTCCGATGCTTTTTCGCCCCAGGCGGTGCGAATCCAACCGGGAGCCAGGCAATTGACGCGGACTTGGGGAGCGAGCGATTGGGCGAGGCTGCGAGTGAAGGCCATGACGGCGCCTTTCACCGCGGCGAACATCTCGCCGCTATCACCGGACATGCCCTGCTCAGCCTGATCCCAACCGACGTTCAAGATGACGCCGCTGCCGCGTTGTTTCATCCGCTGGCCGATGGCGCGCGACAACTCGATCGTGGCAAGACAATCGACATTCCAGAGGGCTTCCAGCTTTTTCTCGAACGGCCAGGCGGCGGCATCGTCAGTCAAAACATCGGCACCGGCAAGGTTGACCAAGACGTCGATTCGCGATTTCCAGTTCCAGGCAGCTTCGGCGAAAGAACGGCGACCCGTTTCAGCGGACAAGTCGGCGGCCAATGCGACCGCATCACTGCCATTGCCGCGAAGCTGACCGACGAGCGACTCAACCGATTCTCGCCTTTTATTGCCGTGAACGCCCACTGCGGCGCCTTGCCGGGCGAACTCCGACGCCACGGCCCGGCCGATGCCGCCGGAGGCACCTGTCACGACGGCGACAAGGCCGGTCAGCGGAACGGCGGGAGCAGATAACGAGGGCATTTTCAATGAGTAGCGCGGCGAGCCGCTCGTTTGGGAAGAATTGGCTTTCCTTGTGTTCTAGTTCGGGCGGCAATCGGCGACAAGGAAGCCGACAAGGAAGCAAAGTCCGGGTCGAATCCTTCGCGTACGATTCGGGGGCCTGTGAACTCACTTGCTGGACATTGCCCGATGGCTGTGCTGTAATCCGTGCTATTAGTCCTACCTTACTCTCCCACCCGATAGCAGAAAGGCACAGCATGTCCTCTCTTTCTCGTCGCAAATTCCTGCGCGGAGCGGCCGCAGTCAGCGCGGCGTTTCCGCTATTTACCATTGCCGGCACGAAGGCGTCCGGCAAGGTCATTGGAGCGAACGATACCGTTCGCATCGGCGTTGCCGGCAGCGGCGGACGCGGCGGCAACCACATTAGCGAATGGACCAGCCAGGAGAAGGTCCAAATCACGTATTTGATCGATCCGGACAAGTCGCAATTGGCCAAGGGCGCGTCCAACGTGCAAAAGCGACAAAAAACGTCGCCCAAGACGGTCCAAGACATTCGGCAGGCGCTGGACGACAAGGAACTGGATGCGATTTCGATTGCGACCTGCAACCACTGGCATTCGCTGATCACCATTTGGGGGTGCCAGGCCGGCAAGGACGTGTATGTCGAAAAGCCCATGAGCCACAACGTGTTCGAGGGCCGCAAATGCGTCGAAGCGGCCAAAAAATATAATCGCGTGGTGCAGCACGGGACTCAGAGCCGTAGCAGCAGGTCGTTCGCCCGGGCTGTGGCGGCGGTGCATTCGGGCAAGTATGGCGAGCTGCGCGTCAGCAAAGGCTCGCCGAGCAAGCCGGGCAGCGGGCGGTGGAGCATCGGCTTCAAGCCGTTTTCGACGCCCAACTCGGACTTTGACTTCAACCTGTGGGTCGGCCCGGCCCCGATGCAGCCATTTCACGGCAATTTGCATCCTTATAATTGGCACTGGTTCTGGGATTTCGGTAACGGCGAGATCGGCAATCAGGGCGTCCATCAGATGGACATCGCCCGCTGGGGCATCAAGGGCGGAATGCTGCCGACGAAAGTTTATGCCCTCGGCGGCCGGTTTCTGTTCGACGGTCCCGATCAGGCCCAAACGCCGAATCAGCAGCTTGCCGTCATGGAATTCGGCGGGCCCGACCGTATTCTTTTGTTCGAGGTCCGCGGTTTGACCGGCAAGCATCCTGATTTTCCGCAGGACGTGTCCAACGTCTTTTACACGACGGAAGGCGTGATCAAGACCGGCGGTGAGCGCCGCGGCGAGTACGTGTTCTTTCCCAAGAACGGTGGCGAGCCGCAGAAGCTGCAAGTCGAGGAGCCGAAGATTACCGTCGCGGACGCCTTCCCGGCGTTCATCAACGCGATTCGGACGCGGAAGCCGGAAGATAATAATTGCGATGCCGAAGTCGCTCACTACTCGGCCGCCTGCTGCCACTTGCCGAACATTTCGTATCGACTGGGTGCCGGCAAGCCCGGCAATTACGACGAGTGTCGCAAAGCGGTCGGCGATAACAAGGAAGTGATCGAATCACTTGAGCGGATTCGCGACAATTGCAAAGCGGTCGGCCTGCCGATCGACGGCATGACGTATGTGGTCGGACCGGCGCTGACGTTCGATCCGAAGACGGAGCGGTTCACCGGCGAGCGGGCGGATGAGGCGAATAAACTCCTCCGCCGCGATTACCGTGCGCCGTTCGTGGTGCCGGAAACCGTGTAAACATTGAAATCTTTACGAGCTGAAGAACCAAAAAAACGCCAAGCGCGCCTTTGGTTCTTCGGAATTTGGTTCTTGGTTCTTCTAAACAAAAAACGCCCCGGCAGGTAACCTGCCGAGGCGCTGTTTTAGGTTTCGCTCTAACCGCAAGGATCTGTACTAGCGGCACACGGAATGTGCCTACTACAGACTAGTAATCACCAATCTGCTGACCGTCGTCACGCGTGGCCAACCGCTTGCAAATCGGGGCCGGCGTGTTCTTAGTGACGGCGGCCGTGTGACCGTCCATAAAGACTGCGAGCACGACGTTCGGATGGGCCGAGATCAGCGGGTTGTTCCCCTGTGTTTGGCCGATACCTTGGGTCACGCTCACGGCACTGGCCTGCGGCGTTCCGAGACCCTGAACGTTCTGGTTCTTGCCGTTAAAGCCGATCACCGTGTTCGAGGGGGCAACCGGCGAGCCGTAGGCACGAATCGTCGTGATGTTGTATGCGTTATTAAAGGTCGCAACACCTTGGCTCGACGTATAACCGTTGTTCAAACCCAGCCACCACCAGCCGCCAGTCAACATTCCCGTGCCGCCGTTGGCAAAGCTGCCGTCGATGCGATAGCGGGTGCCCGTGGTATTGCCTTGGTGCATGCCGTAGAAGTAATCGCTCTTCTCGGAGACGATCATCGTGTTCGACGTGCCGTCGATGCACGCGGCCATGCCGTAGCACTCATTGGGCGCGAGCATGCCGCCCCACGATTGCTGCGAGGGGTTTGGTGTGTTGCCACCATTAGCCGTCGCCGTGGTCAGCGACGTGCGCGGCGCCAGACGCGTCTCGAGGAATGGCAGCTCAGTCGCGATCTGGTTCGCGAAGTGGTTGGTCGCTCCTGAGATGCCGACATACGACGCCACGACGCAGGTATATGCGGGGGACGTCTTCGCCTGCAAGATTTCCGTCTGCGGTAATGGGCTCGACGGACAGAGCATCCAGGCGATCTTCTGATTGTTCGCATGGAACGGAACGCGGCCCGCTAGCTGTGTGACGGTGTCTACGATCCCGGTCGGGATGGAGACCAAACCCGCCTCAATCAGGTCGGACAGCGGCTTCTGCTCGGCAAATGGTAGGATGCCGACATACCAGCTTGGCCCGTACCCCTGTGGGCCGCCCGAGAACGTATTGCTGGAGGACGTATTCACGAAACGCGCCCGCGCACCGTAGGGCAGGCTTTGGAACGTGTCGTGATAGTTTTGCAGGGCCAGACCAATCTGCTTCAGATTGTTCCCGCACTGCATACGACGCGCGGCTTCGCGGGCGGCTTGTACCGCCGGCAACAGCAGCGCCACGAGCACACCAATGATGGCAATCACCACCAGGAGCTCGACGAGCGTAAATGCACTTCTCTTCATACTTCGACCCTTTCCCTTAAGAAAAAATAAATGATTGCAATCCGCAGCGGGAAAACGTGCCGCGGTTAATGCCATGGCGATTACCTGGATTATCGGCAGGCCGCTAGCCTCACTGCGGAACTGCTTTTCCAGGTATTGCGTAGATTGTCAGAGTGCAGGCGAAAAGTCAACAAAATCGAGCGCTGGAATGGCAAAAATGTTGCCGAAGATGCTCTTTTGCCTGTTTTGGGTCGTAAAATGGCCAGTGGGGCGACTTTTAGAGGTGGCTGGCCGAAACTCGGCTGGCTAATTTCCGTATTGGCCTGGGGCGGCGGTTGCGATGCGTGGGAACGAAAATCTACGGCTTGCTCGCTGGTTTGAGGCGAGCTTTTAACTCGAATGCCGAAGCAAAATCTCATCGAACGGATTCCGGACTGCGTGCTGGCATTCCGCGGCTATAACGTCACGAACTTGGGTCGGACGCCGGAGTTATTGGAGCATCGAGCATATGGAGCGCTGGTCGAGAGGCAGTTGGCGGCGGTGTCCGACGCGGCGAGCGATATTTTGAAGCGGCGCGTTGATCTCATCGCGCAAGTGCGCGAGCGGCGGGAATCGACGCTAGCGGCGTATGGCGAGGCGCTCGCGCTCGTGTTGGCGGTGGAGGCCGCGCACCTTTCGATTTTGCGCGAGCAGTTTGGAGTGGAGTGGTCGGGGGCACGATTCGCGTACGGCTTCAGCCTGGGCGAAATCGCTGCCGTCGTTGCCGGAGGCGTTTTGAATTTGCGCTCCGCGCTGGAAGTGTTGCTGCCGTTGGCCGACGATTGCGTGACGCTGGCGCATGAATCGACGCTCGGCGTGCTATTCACGCGCAGCCGCGAGTTGTCGCGCGACGACGTGTTCCGCTTGTGTTTGGCGATCAACCAGGAAGGTCGCGGCGTGATGGGGGTATCGGCGCATCTGGCGCCGAATGCGATGCTCATCATCGGTCAGCACGACACGCTCGATCGGTTCATGGCGCGGGCCAAGACACAGTTCGATGTGCGCGTTCACCTGCGCAAAAACGACGCCAAGTGGCCGCCGATCCATACGCCGATTGTCTGGCAGCGGCAGATCTCGAATCGGGCGGCCGAGCGGATGCACACCATGCCGCTATCGGCTAACGCGCCGAAGCCGCGCATCTTTTCGCTCGTCAACGGCTGTTACGATTACACGGCGCTTACCGCCCGCGCTTTACTCTCTCAATGGATTGACCATCCACAGCGGCTGTGGGACGCGATTTATGAAACTCTGGCCGCCAGCGTGGCGACGATTTTGCACATTGGGCCGGGGCCGAACATCATCCCCGCCACGTACAAGCGGCTCAGCGCCGACGTTGTTAGCCAGACGCAGGAGAGTCGCAGCTTGCGGGCGCTTTCGGCCGCGGTTCGCCGGCAGTGGCTGCGGCGGCTGTTGCCGCATCGAGCGGCGCTGCTGCGAGCACCGTATATCGAGCACATCATTCTCGAAGACTGGCTGCTGGCGAATGCCTCACCGTAAATGGTCGCCTCCCAATCACCTCACTAGCCGGGAGCAAACCTGCTCCCGGAGAACTGACGAGCAATTTCCCACTTCGGACTCGTTTTGAATCGAAAAACCGGGACCAAGTTTGGTCCCGGCTGACGGAGTGGAATAGTCTATTACGGCAGCTCAAAACACGCCGCTTCCTGGGCATTGCGAATTAGCAGCCGCTTGCCGTCGAGGCAGAGATTGTTCCAGGTCTTGCCTTCCAGTGCCTGAATCGAACCATGGGAGACGAACTTGGTCGGGTTCAATTCCACCAGGTTCAACTCGCCTTCTTCAGCAAGCACCAGCAGCAAATCGCCAACCCCGAGAATCTGTCCATGCCCATAGCGGCCCGATTTCCATTTACGCTTGCCGGATTTCAGATCGACGCATTCGAGAATTTCTTCCGACAGGCCATAAGCATGGCCGTTGTGAATGACGACATTGCTGAACTTGGTTTGCAAGACGCGCGGAACTTTCCAGACTGACTTAGCGACGAATTCGCCGTCAGCGCCGTTTTCGCTGATCTCAATCAGCTCTGCGCCGGCGCTGTAGCCCTTCGAGAGGAGCAAATGGCGGTCATCGACGACGGCCGCCTGCGAATTGCACGCGTCGCCGTTGCTGTGGCCGGGCCAAGGGAAGGACCAAAGACATGTGCCGGTTTCTGGATCGTGCCCCGACGCGGTCGATTCGTTGACGATCACAATTTGCCGGCGACCGACAAGCGTCGCGAGGCTGGGCGAGGTGTAGCCGATTTGGTCCAGAGAACCATCGTCCTTTTGATTTTCGGCTTCCCAGACCACCTTGCCCGTTTCCATGTCGAAGGCGACGAGATTTTTGCGGGCCTTGCCTCCACCGGGGACGACCACGAGCGAATCGACTATCAGCGGCGAGGCGGCTCGGCCCCACATGACCATTTCTTCATCCTCTCGGGCGGTCGTAGCGTATCGCTTGCGAAGATCGCTGCTCCACAGCGGCTTGCCATTTTTCCCGTCGAGGCACTGGAGAATGCCCGTTGCGCCGAGGGCATACACCCGTCCGTTATGAATGGTCGGCGTACTCCGCGGACCTATTCCGCCCATCGCCTGCTCGTGACGGGCCGTGATGGTGTGGCCCCAGACGGGTTCGCCAGTATCAATCGAATAGCAAACGATGGCTTCCTCCGCGCCTCGTTGCTCCATCGTTATGGCATAGCCGTTCACGGCGGCAAAGCCTGACCAGCCGGCGCCGATTGGCCGTTTCCAGAGTTGCCGCGGCGGATTGGCGGACCAGTCGGGTATAAGGCCGTGGTCGGGCAGCCAGCAGTTTCGTTGGGGGCCCAAAAACTGCGGAAAATCGTCAGGTGTCGTCGTGGCCAGATCGACCAAGCTGTTCGTGGCCTCGATTGCTTGCAGCGGCCGTTCGCGGCTGGCAATCCGCGGCATCATGCTGCCGGAAAACTGAATCACATGCGTAGGGCCAATTGCCAAAGTCCAAACGAATCCCAGGGGGACGAACGCCAACGGCGCGATCATCGCCGCGCGTCTGGCCGCCACCGAAAAACCGCTGCGGAAGCAGAACCACGTCCACAGGCTGGCGATTGCCAAAAAACCACAAATCAGCATGATCAGGTTGCGAACGGCCGGATCGTCGAGTAATCGCGGCTGATGCTCCAGCTTGCCGATCAGTCGAACGCCAACGATGGCGATTGCGGCCACCGCGACAATTGCCGTGACAATTGGTCCCGGCCGCCGAGGCGGTTGAGCATGCTCTAGTACCGCGGATTTCTGTTCCATAAATGCATCATAGCGATGGGGCAAATACCGGGGTTACGTCAAAATTGGCACGAGCGAGTATCATGAAAGTGAGACGGCTGCGCGACTTTCTCTTGTTCAGCGGATGACGCGGCGCATCGCAACACGATTCACGTTAGAATTCCGGCACATTTTTCGACAAAAACGAACCAGCTTTCCTTGAAACGGCCCCATGAGCGTTAATGATCTCGCGGCACGATTGGGCGACGCCTGTTATGGCTTTTTGCTCCTCAATTTTTTTTGGGGCCTATTTTCCGTGATCATGGCGTTTCGCCGTGTCTGGCAGCTCAGCTTTCGCAATCGGCAGCAGCAGCAAGCATTCATGGAGGAGCTGATTCCCAAGCTCGACGCCGGGCAATACGCTCAGGCCGCCGAGATGTGCGCGGAAGACCGGCGGGCGCTGCCGCAATTGGCGAACGTAGCCATTCTGAATCGCAACATCGGCTTTGATGCGCTGAAGCAATCGCTGACGGAGTTGCTGACACAGGATGTGCTCGGCGAGCTCGAATATCGCACCGGCTGGATCGCCACGACGATCAAAAGCGGCCCGCTGCTCGGCCTATTCGGTACCGTGCTCGGCATGATGGCGTCGTTTGGCCGCATCGGTCTCGGCGAAAAAGTCCAGCCGCACATGATTGCCAAGGATATCAGTATTGCGCTGATCTGCACGGCGTTAGGCCTCGCAACGGCGATCCCGTTCAATTTTTTGCTGGCCGCAATCAACATCCGCATTCGCCGGCTGCAGGAATCTCTAGCGTCGGGACTGGTTCAGGTTCTCGAACATTTCAGAAGACGAGGAACGTAATTAATGACGAGTGATCAATGACAACTGACCAATGACCGCTTTTTCTCTCACCGCCGATTCGCCCTATGAAAGTCTGATGCCGCGCCCATCCCGGCATGCGGATCCGGAGTTCGACATCACCGCGATGATCGACCTGGTATTCATGATGAACATCTACTTTCTAGTCACGTTCGTGACGGTGGCGCTGGGGGAGATCAATCTGCCCGCGGCGAACCACGCCGTGCCGCTCGATTCGGATAAAGCGGTGGTTTTGACGGTGTTGGCGGGACCGGATTGGCGAACTGTTTTCGTCTATCTCGGCGACGGCAAGAAAGGAACGCCGCTCGTCGAGCCGGATGATCAGGCGAATCAGATCGCCTCACTCGTCGATCGCGGCGCTGCGACAGGAAAGAACGCAGTCCTGATTAAGGCTGAGAAAAATATCCGTCTGCGTGAGATTAAACGCATCGCTGCCGCCGCCTCGCGCGAAGGCATAACGCTGCACATTGCCATTATGGAAAAAGACACTGCAAAGTAAGTCCCGAGGCTTGAGACCTGAGTCCCAACCTCAAGCCTCAGGCCTGTAGCCTCAAGCCTTTCCCAATGAGCATCGAGTTCCTATGCCAGGTTTGCGGTCGCGAGCTGAAGGCCGATGAGCGGGCCATCGGACGCAAGGTTCGCTGTCCCGACTGCGCGACTCTGCTCGTTATTCCGGACCCAGCGGCGTTCGAAGAAGAACAGCTCGCCGACGAGCCAGCTGCTGAACCCGAACCAGAAACTCCGCCTCAACCGACAACTCGGGCATCGCACCCCACGCAGCGATCTCGGCCACATCAACCCGAAGAAGACCTCGGCGAGACCGCGCCGATGGAGCTCGGGGACGTTGAATCATTATCTCCGCCAAGCATGCCTTCTCCGACGTCACCTGCCCCAAAAAAACGCCGCCGAGATAAACAGCGGCGGCCCCCTGCTGAAGTCGAGCCACAACCTGAGTCGATCGTTTCTCCGACCGCGCCTCCCGCTACATCGCCCTCTTTCGCAACGAACGCAGCCAGCCCACCGCCCCCGGCGCCTCGTTCCACCCATGATGACGCTCCGCTGCTGCCGAAACACCCTCCGCATCCGGAAGACCTCATTGACATGACGGCGATGGTCGATATCGTCTTCTTCTTGTTGATTTTCTTCCTCGTCACGTCGCTACAGTCGCTCGAAGCCGTGATGAACTTGCCAACGCCGCAGTCTGGCGAGCCGGGCATCGCAACGGGCAAGTCCGTGGCCGAGTTGGAAAACGATCCCAACTTTATTACCGTCCGCATCGAGGATGACGATTCAATCTGGGTCGAGAACACGCAGGTGTTTAACGACCAGGAACTCTCACTCAGATTGCGTACCGCACGCCAGGAAAGCGACGGTCCCCGCAGCCTCCTCGTCGTCGCCGACGCCGACGCCAGCCACGGCACCGCCGTTCGCGTGTTCGACGCTGGAGCCGGTGCGGGTGTCAGCGGGATTAGCCTGGTTGTGCAGGAAAAAGGAGAAGGCGGAAAGTAGTTCTCCGCATTACGAACACGCTACTTGGCCTTCGCCTTAGGCGGCGGCTTTTTATCGAGGTTGGCATCCAAATCGGCCTTGGTGATCTTGGATTCCACGCCGTCAGCAGGCACGTCTACCTTTACGAGCCAGACCAGCGAATTGAGAATCGTCTTCCGGTAATCGTCATTGCCCCAGTTGTCGTGGAAGTGACCGCCGGTAAACCCAAAGCCTCTGCCGCCATCGGGCCGTTCGACAGCCCACATCATGCACTCCGCGCGGCCCTTTTCCGCCTGAATATGCGAATAAGGACCTTTGGGTGAGACGTAGGGGCCGTCACGGACCGCGTCGCTCGGTGCGGCTACGAGAATCGGTGTGAACTTTTCGCCCTCGGCTACTTCCGCATTGTTACCGGCGTCCTTGGTGATAAACCGCATGTTGAAATACCACTCGTCATTCGCGGTGAACGGCTTCACGCCCCGTGTAATCGGATGGTCCAGAAAGCTCGTAAATGTGGGCTCCCAGATCGGGTTGCAGGAGAACATGTTTTCGTAATAACCGCCGATCCAGCGTTTGAATTCGTCGCCCGCCTGAGCAGCAACAACCTCGACGCCATAATGCATGCAGCCGATGCCAACGCCTTTCTTCGTCCACGTGTCGATCATGTCGAGCCGGCGGTGGCCTTCTTGCACCGCTTCGTGCTTTGCGCCGCCGTCCATATAGAAGACGACCGCATCGGCGCCCTCGAAGATTTTCTCGTCCTTCGGCCAGCCGTTGAGGACTACTTCCGTCTTCACCGACGGCACAGTGCTAAGACACTTTGCCAGAAGCTGCACGCCGGCATTGAACTCATGCATCCGCGGCGGATGCGACGGCTTGCCCGCCATCAAGATCAGCTTTTTGGGTTGGCCCTCGGCTGCAAATGTTGTGGCTGCGAGAAACAAGCCAGCGAAAACCACAATTGTTAGAAATTGCTTCATTGCCAACGCCTTTACATCACTGAAAAGTTTGCCAATCGAATCCGAGATCACTATAACGAATGCGCGGCCAATAGGAGCGGCGTGGTTACGCCGCACATCCTCTCCAATTCTCTCGCCGGAGTTTTCGCCATGCTCAATGAAACGAAATACTACTGCCCCGAATGCGACGAAGGCTTTGATCTACCGAAGATGCGTAGCCGACGCGATTTTTTGCAGGCCATCGGGGCGACGGCGGCAGCCGCGGCCGTTTCCACCAGCGGATTTCGAGCCCGGGCCGCAGATTCGCCGGAGAAGCCAGCCGAATCGCTGATCAAAGAGCTATACGCAACTCTCTCGGCTGAGCAGAAGTCAGAATTGGTTTTGCCCTATGAACACGATTCCAAGGGCGAACCAACGCGGAAGAAGACGTTCAATGGGCCGCCGCTCGGAACTGAGAAGCGACTAGAGAAGATGTTCACGAAACCGCAACAGGAGCTCGTCCAGCGAACGCTGAAAGCGATTTTGGCGAATGATGAAGCGTTTGAGCGGCTTACCCGCCACGGCAAGTGGGACTCGAGCGGATCTTTCGAGGGCTGCGGCGTGGCGCTATTCGGCACGCCCGAGGGCAAGTCGCCGTATGCCTGGGTCTTCAGCGGTCATCACCTCACCCTCCGTTGCGACGGCAATTCTGAGCCGGGAACCGCTTGGGGTGGGCCGATTTATTACGGTCACAGCGTCGCCGGCTATGACAAAAACAATGTTTATCTGTATCAAACCGAGCAGGTACAGACGGTGTTCGACTCGCTGAATGAGAAGCAGCGAGCCAAGGCGATGGCAACGAAAAACCCCGGCGACACACATCCGGCCGGCTTTGCTCCGACGAATCCGCGGCACGGGATTCCGCTCGCGGAACTGGCTGCCGATCAAAAGGCCAACGTCGAAAAAACGATGCGCGTTTTGCTCGAGCCATTCCGCAAGGAAGACGGCGACGAAGTCATGCAACTCATCAAAGCCAACGGCGGCTTGGAACACGTCAACATCGCTTTTTACAAGGACGACGGCGAAAGCGACAAAGCCCGCTGGCACTTCTGGCGGCTCGAAGGCCCCGGCTTCGTCTGGAACTTCCGCCCCCTGCCCCACGTACACTGCTTTGTGAATGTGGTGCAGGCGTAGTCGGTCACAGCATTTCGTTCCAGATTTCTGTACCAAAATAAGCTCACGACTTCTGGAGACGGCCGCCGCCTTGGTGGTCTCCAGAATGCTCGTGACTATAATGACAACGCTGGAGCATCTATGACCCAAATCACACTCAATCTCGGTCAGATACAGCAACTCGATGCAGGGCCAACTTTGGTTGAGTGCCGTGACCCCGCGGGGAATTTAGTCGGCTTTCTTCATGTTGCGGGTCGGAATGATCCCGTTCCAATTCCGGATTTTTCCGCCGAGCAATTAGCGCGATTCGAACAAGAGCCTGGCGGACGCAGCCTTGCCGACATTTTGGCGGAACTCCGTGAGCGCCGATGAAGTACACGGTCGTTTGGAAGCCCGAGGCCGAGCGCCGTCTTACCGAGCTCTGGATGGCTGCCAGCGACCCGGAAGGGCTGGCCGACGCCGCGAACTTGATAGAACGAGAATTGGCAGTGAATCCCGCAGCCGTCGGAGAGCAACGGATCGGTTCCATTCGCATCGTTTTTGTACCGCCACTTGGCGTTCATTTCCGCGTAAACTCGGAGGATCGCCAGGTCTTGGTATTAGCCGTCTGGTCGTTCGAATAGGCTTTTTCATGCCAGCGACAGCTTTTTCCACAACCGCAGCCGACATCGTTGCCGAGCTCAAGCCCCTCGGCAAAGAGAGCTATAAGAAAGTCCTGCTCAATCACGGCATAAAAGAGCCCGTCTTCGGCGTGAGCATCGAACAGCTCAAAAAAATCCAGAAGCGAGTCAAAAAGGACTATCAGCTCGCGCTCGATCTCTACGACACCGGCATCTACGACGCGATGTACCTCGCGGGCCTCATCGCCGACGATGCCCGGATGACGAAAAAGGACCTGCAGCGGTGGGTGGACAACGCCAACAGCGATTCGCTTTGCAACTACACCGTACCTTGGGTCGCCGCCGGCAATCCCCACGGCTGGGAAATGGCATTGAAGTGGATCGATTCAAAGAAACCGAGCATCTCCGCCGTCGGCTGGGCCACGCTTGTCAGTCTGGTCGCCATCAAACCGGACGACAAACTCGATTTAGACTCGCTGAAGAAGTTGCTCCAGCGTGTGCAAAAGACAGTTCACGACGCGCCTAATGGCGTAAAATACGCGATGATCATGTTCGTCATAGGTTTGGCGGCCTACGTCAAGCCGCTCAGCGACTTGGCGACAACAGCCGCGGACACAATCGGCCGCGTGAATGTGGACGTGGGAAACACGGCGTGCAAAGTGCCTTACGCGCCGGACTACATCAAGAAGATCAAGCAGCGGGGGGCGATTGGCAAAAAGCGCAAGTCGGCGAAATGTTAGTCGGCCAAGTGCTCGTCGGCCAACCAGCGACTAGAATGTGCCCATGAAAACGCTTCTCCTGCTGCGCCATGCCAAGTCGAGCCACAAAGATTCGAACGTCGATGATCACGAGCGGCCGCTGAACAAGCGTGGCAAGAAGGACGCGCCCAAAATGGGCCGGCTGCTGAAGAATGAAAACCTGCCGCCAGACCTGCTAATCGCTTCGACAGCCAGGCGTTGTCGCAAGACGGCGGAGCGTGTCATCGCCGCCAGCGGCTACCGCGGACAAACGCGATTCTGCGGCGAGTTGTATGAAGCGCATGCTTCAGCGCTCCTCGAGTTTCTGTCAGGGATAGACGATGGTACCAGCCGAGTGCTGCTCATCGGCCATAACCCAGGCCTGGAAGAGCTGCTTGAGTCGCTGACTGGCACCTATACGCCGCTTTCCACCGCCGCATTGGCCCAGGTTGACGTGGAAATCGACACCTGGGGTGCGATTGCGAAAAAGCCGAGGGCTACGCTGGCCAAGATTTGGCAGCCGGGTGAATTAGAGGATTAGTTCTTTCCGTGGCGTTTCGCGATCCCGCGTTCTTTTCACTCGAACTGTCGAGTTTTTGCCCGCTTGACGTCTATCAGAGCATCGCTAAACTGCGCTTACTGTTGATACTAAGTCTCAGTATCACTATTTAACTCGAATAGGCGTTGTCTCTAATGGGCATATATTTTAAGCGAAAAGCGGGGTTCACGCTCGTTGAGTTGCTGGTGGTAATCGCCATCATTGGCGTCTTGGTGGCTCTGCTCTTGCCGGCAGCGCAAGCCGCGCGGGAAGCCGCACGCCGTTCGTCGTGCATGAACAACCTCCGGCAAATCGGCCTGGGAGTTCAAAATTTCGAATCCACGAACAAATATTTTCCGAGCAGCCTGCGGCCGACGCCGGTCGATCCGGCGACGGGGAATTTCGACGGCTGGTCGGCGCTCGCCCAAATTCTGCCTTATCTGGAACAAGGCAATGCTTTTCAGAACATCAATTTTGACGTGGCATACAGCGCTCAGCCGCAGGTTTCGCAGTTGAAAATCAAGGCATACATCTGCCCGTCCGAGTATCGGGGCAAGCCAAAGTTCGACGCCAACGGGAACCCAGTGCATTACCCGCCGAACTATGTGAACAATCAGGGAACCTGGTTGGTGTTTGATCCGGTCTCGAGGGAAGGCAGCCGCGGCGCCTTTCGCCATTTCACGCCGGTGCGGCCGGCGATGATGACCGACGGTTTATCCAACACGCTGGGCTTCTCGGAGGCCAAGGTGTTTACATCGTATTTTCGAAATGCGTCGATCATGTCGCTCGGCCAGGCGATTCCTAACACGATTGCCGATTTGTGCAACTTAGGAGGGGCGTTCAAGCAGGATGGGGCCCGCGGTGAATGGGTCGATGGAAAGATCCATGAAACCGGATTCACGACGGTGTTTACGCCAAACACGAAGGTATTGTGCAGCGCGAATGGCGGAGAGTTCGACGTCGATCTGGTCGGTCAATCGGAAGGCCGGTCGGCGACGATTCCCACGTATGCCGCTTCGACGGCGCGGTCGTTTCATGCCAACGGCGTGAATGTGGTCATGATGGACGCCTCGGTGCAGTTTGTGCCGAACAATATCGATCGCACAGTTTGGCAGGCGCTCTCGACGCGGGATGGGGGAGAGACGGGGGGTTTGCCCTAGTGCGACCAATCAGCCGGGGCCAAACTTGGTCCCGAAGAGTTGTGGGTCGTTGGTAATCATCCGCTAACTTGTTGCGCTCCGGGAGCAGGTTTGCTCCGGGCTATTAGCAAATCACTCATTGCTCAGCAACGCAGACAGACACTCGGCGAGCTGCTCATCGTCGCTGGGAGTGCCGGTAATGGTCTCATATTTACTCCGCTTCTCGGACCGCAATAGAGCCAGCACCTGGCGATAGCGCTGGCGCTCCAGTTCATGGTCCCCGCGCGAATGGGCGAGCTGTGCCTCGCGGAGTAGGACTTGATAAGGCCGCAATGGTGCGATGTCGTTGCCATAGAACTGGGCGATTTGCGTGCGGGCCTCGGCGTGCTTGGTCCGCGTGCTCGGCTTACCTGATGTATCGCTGAAGAGCAGAAAGACCGAGACCAGTGTGCTGCCGATGACCGCGACACAGGCCAGCCAGAGCGGCACCCCCTTTTCGCCCGATTCGCCGGCGACCGCGCCTTCCGTGTCGGCTAGGAGCAGCCCTGGTAGCTTGCCGTCTGCCGCGGGTGCAATCGTTGTTGTGGTGCTGGCCGCTGTTTTGAAGCGGGCCACATTGGCGGGCGCAGGCGGCGGGTTCGACGCGGCCGGCGCCGTGGGAAATGAAGCAGCGGAAGGCACGGCGGCGTACGGACTTGGTGGCGACGTAATGGTCGTCGAGGACTTGCTCACTTCACGTGGTCGGGCCGCAACGGCGGTTGCTGCCGACGATTGCGACGTGCCATCCTCCTCAACCGCGTTCAATTGCAGCCGCGAAGCTCCGGGCGGCAACATATCGCTGCTGGCGGCAGCCGGCGGCGTGCTCGCGGGCGGTTGAAAGACAAATTCGCCGCGGCAATTGGGACAGGCGATGGTTTGCCCGGCAAACGCGGCCGAGGTGGCCATCGGGCGTTTGCAGTACGGACAATTCACCGCCATTCGCATCGCGAATCTCCCACTTGCTGCCTATTGGCCCCAGGAACTGCCTGGCGGCTGAACGCCGATGACGAGCTTGTCGCCCTTCACGAGGTCGCCGTTCATCATTTCCGTGAATTGGCTGTCAGACAGGCCCGTTTGCACCGCAATGGCCTTCAATTTGTAACCGTCCTGAACCCAAACGTGCCGCTGGTTTCGTTTGCGGCGCGCCGTGGCACGCTCCGCCGCGGATACAACCGCATCGGTGATTTCTTTGTCGTCTTTCTTGGGATCCGAGCGACCTTCCAGTAATTCTTTGTCGCTCTCACGGACATACTGAGCCTGCGGAAAGTACCGCAATGCCGAATTCGGGATCTTCAAGATGTCGGCCCGGCGGTTGACCTCAAACGAGATGCTCGCCGTCATGCCCGGCAGCAGCTTGAGATCGGGATTTGGCGCAGCAACGATGACGGGGTAAGTCACGACATTCTGTGTCGTCGTGCTGCTCAGGCGGATTTCCTCGATCTGACCTTCAAAGAGGTCGTCTGGATAGGCATCCACGGTGAATGTCACGGGCAGCGACTTCCGCTGGGCCTCATGAATCAGCCCAATGTCGGCTTCATCGACCGAAGCGTGTACGAGCATCTTGCTCCGCATATCAGGAGCGACAACAAATAGCTCCGGCGCTTGAAACTGAGCCGCGAGCGTTTGACCGGGGTCAATTTTGCGGTTGATGATGATCCCATCGACCGGTGATTTGATGTCCGTATAGCGGAGCTGCGCTAGAGAGAAAACAAGCTGCGCGTCGGCCTGAACAATCGCTGCCTGCGCGAGCTTGACCTGGGCCTCAAGCTGCATGCGATTGAAGCGGACGCGGTCGAGCTCGGCCTGAGCGATGAACGCCGGATCCTCCGCCCGCAGCGCGTAGCTGCGCTTTTCGTCGTTGCGAGCCTGGTACAACAGCGCTTCGACTCGCGCCAAGTCGGCTTTTTTCGTCTCCACCGTGGCCTGGTCTCGATCGAAATTTGCCTTGTAAATCGTCTGATCGACTTTCGCCAGCATTTCGCCTTTTTTCACTTCTTGATTGAAATCAGCGATTTGCATGGGCTTGCCGTCGCGGCCAATCCGCACGTTGCCATCCTCGTCTACAAGCTGATAGTTCGGGTCGATTGGACCAGAAACGAACGAGCCGACGGAAATCTGCGACACCGGCTTGATCGTTCCCGTCGCCGTCACGACGGAGACGATTTCCCCCTCGGCGACTTCGGCGGTCCGCCATTTGGGCGCGTTTTGCTTCTGCCAATAGTCCATCGCCGGCTTATACCCAGCCGCGACGCCGCCCACCAAAGCCAAAACGACGACAATCGCAATAATCAGCGTCCGCATTGCCACTCACAAACACAATTTGCCCAAGGAAACGCCGTAAACACGAATACCGATTCAGTGTAACCTGAAACCTGACATTGCTGCATCGAATATTGTCTTGTCAGTCATTGGTCATTGGTCCTTCGTCATTGCTATCAGATGGCACTAATCGAACTCCGCGACGTTTGGAAGGTCTATGACTTGGGCGAAGTCAAAGTTGAGGCCCTCCGGGCAGCGTCGCTCGATATCGAGCAGGGGGAATACCTGGCGCTGGTTGGCCCGTCGGGCTCCGGCAAATCGACGCTAATGAATACGCTCGGATGCTTGGACCGGCCGACGCGCGGTAGTTACAAGCTGGCGGGCGAGGAAGTGGCGACAATGACGCGCGACGAGCGGGCACGCATTCGCAATCAGCGACTCGGCTTCGTCTTTCAGAATTTCAATTTGCTGGCCCGCACGACGGCGCTGGAAAACGTCGAGCTGCCGCTGTTGTATTCACGCGGCGTCTCGGCTCGCGAGCGGCATCGGCGAGCGAAGGAAAAACTGGCTCTCGTGGGCCTCGCCGATCGCATGCACCATCATCCGAGCCAGCTTTCCGGCGGCCAGCAGCAGCGGGTCGCGATTGCCCGGTCGTTGGTCAATGACCCATCGATTTTGATGGGCGACGAGCCGACGGGAAATCTCGATAGCCGGACGAGCAGCGAGATTATCAGCCTGTTCTGGCAGCTCAATGAAGAGCAGCGGTTGACCGTTATTCTCGTCACCCACGATCAAGACGTGGCCCGGCATGCGCGGCGGACAATTGTGCTTCGTGATGGCCAGGTCGTCGCTGATACGACCGATTTTTCTATGGCAGTCGCCGCCCTGCACGTCAGCCCGGTCTAAGGTAGATGCAATGCACTTCCGTCTCCCAATTTCAATCATCCCAACCCCTTAGCGCCGTCCATTTTCCTCGTCATCCCGCAATCGCCACCCCTGTCCTGATTGCGTCTTGCACCCCGGTTCCCTCAAGCCTCAACGCCTCAAGCCCACCTACGGCTTCCATTCAAAATCACGCTCCCACGGAAACATCGGCCGCCGGCGATGCTGATACGCCAGTCGCTCGATGTCGGCCGTCGTGCAGCCGGGGGTGTTGACGCGGATGAAGGTTTTGCAGACTTCTTTGTAGGCGGCGACGGGGGCGCTGACGCCTTTGGCGACGAGTATCTGATAGTCTTCAGGCTGAATGCCGTGAGCGGTGAGCTGCCGCAGGCTGAAGGGAGGCGTGCGGCGGCTGGTGAGCATGATGGTCAGGCCGTCATCAGTGCGGATAACTGCGGTTGGGCCTTGATCCATTTGGGTAAAGCCGCCGTGCCGCGGCTGCGGCTCTTCGAAGCGGCCATCGAAGAGACCGACCACGGTGGCATTGCACTGGAGCGGCGAACCGTGGCGGTCGTCCGTCTTGCCGCCGACGGCGATTTGGCACGTGCCCCCTTCGCCGGCGGCCTGGGCCTGAGCAACCGCCGCGGAATCGCAGATGCAGACGAACGACTTCGGGGTTTTTTGCCGGTATAGGGCCTGTGCCAGAATCGTTCCGTCGCCTGGCGAACCGCCGCCGACGTTGTCTCCCATGTCGAGCAGGCAAACTGGTCCGCGGAGGCCAGCGGCTTTGTCGAGAGCGTCATCGACCGACAAAAAAAAGCCGGCAAACGCTTCGCGATGCGTCCATAAATACTCGCCGAGCTCGTTGGCAAGCTTCTGCGCCAAGTCGCGATCGTCGTCGGTTACGGCAATCACGCTCGAACCCATTTCGGCGACGTCCGCGTAAGGAAAGCCGAGCACGATGCTGTTCATGAGCAACTTTTCATTATTCAATTGCTCGTCGGCGAAGCGGTAAGCGGAGAGGCAGGGCTCTTCAGCCGTGTGCTGCTTTTCGATGTTGATTGCCAGCGGCGGAAAGGCGGCAGCCATTGTGGGGTGAAGCTTGCCGCGGAGGGTATCGACGAGCATGCGGGCGGCGTCGATGCCGCGGGCGCGCTGATCGAGATGCGGATTGGTGCGATAGGCGATCAGGGCGTCGGTGGCGGCTACCATGGCGGGCGAAAGATTGGCGTGGGCGTCCAGAGTGCCAATGATAGGGATTTCGCGGCCGACGCGGCGGCGCAGCTCGCCGAGCCAATGGCCATCGACATCCGGATAGGGCTCGCTGACTGTGGCGCCATGAGGAGCGACGAGAATCCCGTCGAGCTGGCCGGCTTTTTCGAGCTCGGCAAACATGATCGAGAGCAGCCGCTCGATCGCGTCCTTCTGAATCACACCGAATGGCACGGCCCGGGCGGCGAAGATCGGTACGGCTTCCTCGCCGGCGTCGTCGAGGGCATGGAACATGCCGGCCACTTCGTGATGCGTGCCGGCCAGGCGTTGGCGAACCTGATCGCCAACGACGAGCAATTCCTGCTCGAAATGAGCCAGCGTCGTCGGCTGACCGACGAACGTGTTCGATTCCTGCAATAGAGCAATGATGCCGATCCGCATGGGGGAGATTATGGCAGGCAAGATGCCTGCCCCACGTTAGGGATACAGCGAATAGCCGGCGACGGCGGTTTGAATTTTGAAGAGCGTTTTGCCAGCCGTAATATACAGTGTTTTTTTGTCCGGACCGCCAAAGGCCAGATTCGTGAGCACGTCTTCGCCGATCGGAATGCGGCCGAGCAATTCTCCTTGCGGCGAAATCACATAGACGCCGGTAGGAACATCGGCTGATTCGTTGGGAGTTCGCGGGGCCGCGATGCCGGCGGCGACCCAGAGATTGCCTTGGGTGTCGAGGCGCATGCCATCGCCGCCGCGGCCACGCCCGAAGTCGAACACGACGCGTTGCTTGGCGACGGAGCCGTCCGGCAGGATATCGAAGCCCCAAATTCGGCGGCTGAGGTCGGGGCGGATGTAGTTGCTATCGATGAGATAGAGCGTTTTGCCATCGGCTGTCACGGCGATGCCATTGGGTCGGCCAATGGCCGGCTGGGTGACAACGCGAGTGACCTTGCCGTCGGTGTCGATCCGATACACGGATTCATTGTCGAGCTCCATGATGGAGCGATCCGGCGCATAGAGCGGATCCGTAAACCAGATGCGGCCCGACAGATCGACAACGACGTCGTTGGGGCTGTTGTAGCGTTTGCCTTCATAGCGCTCGGTCAGCACTTCGGTTTTACCGGTCTTCATGTCGGTGCGGACGATACGGCGGCGGCCGCCGGGGCCGTTTTCTGCGCCTTCGCAGCTAATCAGCCGGCCTTGTTTGTCGAACGTGTTGCCGTTGGTGCGACCGCTGTCTTCGCGAAAGGTCGTCACTACGCCCGCTTTGTCCAGCTTGAGAATGCGGCTGCCTTGGATGTCACTGAAAAACACATTGCCTTCAGCATCGACGGCAGGGCCTTCGAGGAAGGCGACGCCGGCAGCCGAGGATACTTTTGCTTCTGGTCCAAGCAGCTTTGTGGGCAGCGGTGTTTTCGTGAGGTCTGGCATTTGGGCGGCGGCTCCAGCGGTGAAGCAAAAACAGATTGCGAGGCAACTGGCACTTAAGTTAGGGCACATGATCGCCTCTGGCAGGGTTTTTGAGCGCGGACGCTGTGATCGTTTTAGCCGTGGCTGAGCGAAGACGCCACTACCAATGCCGCGCAGCGGCTACGTTGCCACCGGCGGCTGAAAGCGAACGACGACGCGTGTACCATGATTCGGCGCCGTATCAAACAGCAAGCTTGCGCCAAGGACCTGCGAACGAGCTCGAATACCCTCCAAGCCAAAGTGATCGGCAGCGACACGCGATGGCTCGAAGCCGATGCCGTCGTCGGTGATCGACAATTCGAGCTGGTCGTCGTTTTTCGTCAACGTGACTTCGACTTGTGTCGCCTGAGCGTGTTTGCAGGCGTTGTGCAGAGACTCCTGCGCGATGCGGAGCAATAAATGTTGCATCGAGCCGGGCAGCTTGGGATCCGGGACGTTGCAGTTCAGCACCACCGGAAGCAAATGCTCGCCGCGGAATTTCTCGATGAGCTGCGAAAGCGCGGCGCAGAACGAAACACCCTTCCAGGCGGGGACGATGACGCCGGGAATCAGTCGGCGGGCGCTGGCAATCGCATCTTGCAATAGTCGCAATCCGCGAGCGTAGCTTTGCTGGCATTCGGCGGTCGCGAATTGGGCCTCGCGGCCGGCGGCTTCGAGCAGCATGATTGCCGCGGTCAAATCCTGCACGACGTCGTCGTGGATCTCGTAGCCGAGGAGTTGGCGGTCGCGCTCGGCGAGCGTTAGGGCATCGCTAAGGCGGCGGCATTCGGCCCGCAGCGTTTCGGGATCGCTAGGAAGATCGGTTGGCATACGATCGAGACGCCGAACCCATCATTGAAGTTGAGTGACTGAACGGTGGGTGGTGAGTCGTGTATCGCTAGATCACTCACTTACTCAACTCACACCAAACTTAAATATAGCGATTGAGCAAGTGTTCGAGCATCTCCTGGCGGCCGCTCTTGTTGGGCGAGACTTCGCCTTTCTTGAGCATGTAGGCTTCGAGCGTCTTGAAATTTGCCTTGCCGGATTCGATTTCCGCCCCAATTCCCGTGTCAAACGAACTGTAGCGCTCTTTGACGAAGTGGTCGAATTCGCCATCGGCGCGGATGGCGGCAGCGATTTTCAGGCCGCGGGCGAATGCATCCATACCGCCGATATGGGCATGGAACAGGTCAATCGGCTCAAAGCTTTCGCGGCGGACTTTCGCGTCGAAATTGACACCGCCGCGCGACAGACCGTATTTGAGCAAGACGAGCATGATTTGCGTCGTTAGATAAATGTTCGTAGGAAACTGATCCGTGTCCCAGCCGAGGAGCAGGTCGCCGGTGTTGGCGTCGATCGAGCCGAGCGCGCCTTGCATGCCGGCGTATTCCAGCTCGTGCATCATTTCGTGGCCGGCTAGCGTGGCATGATTGGTTTCAATATTCAGCTTGAAGTGCGGCAGCAGGTCGTAAGCGCGTAGGAAGTTGAGGCAGGCCGCCGCGTCGCTGTCGTACTGGTGCTTGGTCGGCTCTTTGGGCTTGGGCTCGATCAAAAACTGGCCGGTGAAGCCGATTTCTTTCGCGTAATCGACGGCCATGTGGAAAAAGCGGGCCAGATGATCCAGCTCGCGCTTCATGTTGGTGTTCCACAGATTTTGATAACCCTCGCGGCCGCCCCAGAACACGTAGTTTAAGCCGCCGAGTTCCTTCGTCACCTCCAGACACTTCTTCACTTGCGCCGCGGCATAGGCGAATGCGTCCGCGTTGCAAGTCGTGGCCGCGCCGTGCATGTAGCGCGGGTTCGAGAACATATTCGCTGTGCCCCAGAGAAGCTTGATGCCGGTCCGCTGCTGCTCTTCCTTCAATACCTTCACGACAGCATCGAGGTTCTGATTCGATTCGGCCAGAGTCTTGCCTTCCGGCGCGACATCGCGGTCGTGAAACGCATAGAACGGCGCGCCGAGCTTCTCGATGAACTCAAACGCCACCCGCGCACGCCGCTGCGCGTTTTCCACGCTGTCGGACCCATCCTCCCAGGGCCGCACCATCGTCGCTGCGCCGAACGGATCGCTGCCCGTGCCGCGGAACGTGTGCCAATAAACGACGGTGAAGCGCAGGTGCTCCGCCATCGATTTGCCCTCGACTTTTTCGCCGGGGTTGTACCAGCGGAAGGCGAGCGGGTTTTTCGATTGCGGGCCTTCGTAGGGGATTTTGGAAATTTCGGGGAAGGCGGGGGACATGAAGATTGGTTATTAGTTTGAATGAGAAAATAACTCGAGACCAACGTATGGTGGCAAATTTGGATAGGTCTCGCAAGAATCAGATGCGAATCGCGTCCATGCTTCGGAGCCGGTAGATGCTAATCTAACAGCTTCTCGTAAATGGCGTGCGTGCCAATCCAAAACCACACCACGCCTTCACTTTTATCGAGGCCAAGAGCGCGATAGTGATCGCCAACTCGCACAGACCACAGTTGTTTATTCTTGCCCACCTTTTTGAAATGCAATGACGGGTGGTGCGGATCGTCGCGCAGCAGAGCGTAATTCTTATCAGCCAACTGCTGAATGTGCTTTGGTAGTTGGTGATAGTGCTGCCAAAAGATGGGCAGCGTGAAATGATTCATAATGGACGGGCTAGGCCGGCTTGGTATTCCTTTTCCGCTGCCGCGATTACTGAATCAAGCCGGCCGGTATCCAAATCATTCTCAATTTGCTTGTCCCAAACCCGGTGGTGATAGTCGGCCAACCAAGCGACAAGCTCTGTCAGTTCCTTATTTGGCAACTGGGTAATCGCTTGTTCAATTTCTTGAATGCTCATGATTTTCCATTCTACTCCTTCACTTCAGATCTGCCACCCTCGAATCAGATCGTAGCTCTGCGTGGAGGCGGCAGAACACTCCTTCCGAGTGATCACCGGGCTAACTTTTTATATTTAAACCGATGCGGCTGATCAGCCGCGATGCCGAGGCGCTGTTTGCGCTGCTCTTCGTAGGTCTGGAAATTGCCTTCGCACCAGTGGACGTAACTGTCGCCCTCGAAGGCGAGAATGTGGGTGGCAATGCGGTCGAGGAACCAGCGATCGTGGCTGATGACGACGACGCAGCCGGCGTAGTTGAGAATGGCCTCTTCGAGGGCGCGGAGGGTATCGACGTCGAGATCGTTGGTGGGTTCGTCGAGGAGCAGCACGTTGCTGCCGCGGCGGAGAAGCTTGGCTAAATGCACGCGGTTGCGTTCGCCGCCGGAAAGGGCGCCGACTTTCTTTTCCTGGTCTGGTCCGCGAAAGTTAAAGCGGTTGACAAAGGCCCGGCTGTTGATTTTGCGGCCGCCCATTTCGAGATGGTCGTGGCCGCCGGAGATTTCCTCATAGACGGTCTTTTCACCGGCAAGCGCGTCGCGGTTCTGATCGACATAGCCGAGTTCAACGGTCGGGCCGATTCGCAACTCGCCGCTGTCGGGCGTTTCTTGGCCCATGATCATGCGAAAGAGCGTCGTTTTGCCAGCGCCGTTGGGGCCGATGACACCGACGATGCCGCCGGCGGGGAGGCGGAAATTGAGATTGTCGATGAGCAGGTTCTCGCCGTATCCCTTGTTCAGGTTCACGGCTTCGACGACGAGATCCCCGAGGTGCTTGCCGGGCGGAATCTGGATTTCAAACTCGTCCGTCCGCTCCTCAAAACGTTCGGCCGAGAGCTTTTCGTAAGCCGCGATGCGGGCTTTGCTCTTGGCCTGGCGGGCGCGGGGCGACATGCGAATCCATTCGAGCTCGCGCTGCAGCGTTTTCTGCTTGGCCTCGCTTTGGCGTTCCTCGCGCTGCAAGCGAGCCTGTTTTTGCTCCAGCCACGAAGAATAGTTGCCCTCGAAGGGCATGCCCATGCCGCGGTCGAGCTCCAGGATCCATTGGGCGACGTTGTCGAGAAAATAGCGATCATGCGTGACGGCGACGACCGTGCCGTGGTATTCGGCGAGATGATGTTCCAGCCAATTGACGGCTTCGGCGTCGAGGTGGTTGGTCGGCTCATCAAGCAGCAACATGTCGGGCTTGTTGAGCAGGAGCTTGCACAGCGCGACTCGGCGGCGCTCGCCGCCGGAGAGCGTTTTCGCCGCGGCATCCTTGTCGGGCAAATTCATGACTTCCATGGCGATTTCGAGTTCGCGATCGAGTTCCCAGGCCCCCGTTGCCTCAATATGATCCTGCAGCCGGGCCATTTCGTCGCAGAGCTTTTGCATCTTCTCGTCGTCCATCGGCTCGGCCAAGAGCATGCTGATCTCGTTGTACCGATCAACCTCCTTTCGCCGCGGCGCGATGGCCTCCTGCAGATTGTCCCACACCGTGCCGGGCGAAAGCTGCGGTTCTTGCGACAAATAACCGCGAGTGAATCCGTCGGTCAGGCGGGCTTCGCCGTCAAAATCTTTGTCGGTGCCAGCCAGAATCCGCAGCAGCGTGCTTTTGCCCGCGCCATTGCGACCGAGGACGCCGATTTTCGCTCCCGGATAAAAGGAAAGCCAAATATCCTTGAGCACTTCCCGCTGGCCGTGCTTCTTGGTGAGGCGCTCGATGGTGTAGATATACTGCCGCGACATGGCATGCCCAATTGCGTGTAGAGAAAGGGCGCCGGCCGAGGAATGACCAATGACCAAGCACCAATGACCAATGAAATGGTCACAGACTCAATCTAGCAACTGGTTGGAATTTGCCGCAGGGGGCGGATTACCACGGATCGCGTTGGAGACCACTGCCGAGCGTGCCGATGTCGCCGTGGGGGACGCCGATGTTTTGCAGATCGCGGGAGTGAAAGCCCCAGGTGTATTTGGGATAGACGGCGCGGCCGTAAGCACCAATTGCGGCTTGCTTGTTGTAGCTGCCGGGGCCGATTCGCCGCATGAAGGCTGGTTGCGGCTTGGCCGAACGGGGGGCTGGGTTTTGG
>DASXLL010000279.1:0-11319 GCA_036496265.1 Pirellulaceae bacterium
TGGCGGACGCGATTTTGCTCGGAAAAGCCAGCGCTGCGCTTGCGGCCAGCATTTTTCACTTCGGCGAATACACAATTCGACAAACAAAAGAGGTCATGGCGCGGCGAGGAATTGCGGTTCGACTGTAGAATAAACGAATCGTTTGGAACGGAACGCGAGAGAGGGAGAATAGCTATGTCACACGGAAACGGTCAAGCGACAGCGGCCCCAGCGGGTCCTGCCCCTTCGACGGACGACTTGATCAACAAGATGTCCGCGGAGTACAGGGAGCTGGACGTCAACAAGTTCTTTCGCGCGCTCGTGAAATTGGAAGGCAGCGACTTGCACTTGAAGGTGGGCAAGGCGCCCTGCGTGCGCGTCCGCAACGAACTCAAGCCGCTGAATCATCCGCCCGTCGAGCGGCGCGAGATGGCGGAATATCTCGTGCCGATGATGAACGACCGCAACCGTCGCATTTTCGACGACGAAGGCGGCGCCGACTTTTCGCATGTCTGTGAGGTCGATGGGGTGCGGTGGCGGTTTCGCGTGAACCTCTTGCAACAGAACGGCTGCATGGGCCTGGTGGCCCGCCGAATCAGCAACAAGATTCCGGATTTCAAAGGGCTGTTTTTGCCGCCGTCGATCGAGCAGCTTTGCTTTTATGACCAGGGAATGGTGCTGCTCGCGGGCGTAACGGGCTCGGGCAAGAGCACGACGATCGCGTCGATGCTCGATTTTATCAACCGTCGTGAGCGGGTGCATATCCTGACGCTCGAGGACCCGATCGAGTTTATCTTTACCGAGGATAAGGCGCTGATTAATCAGCGGGAGGTCGGATTCGACGTGAAGGATTTTAAGATCGGCATGAAGCACGCGGTCCGCGAAGACCCCGATATCATGCTGGTCGGCGAAATGCGCGATGAAGAGACCTTCATGACGGCAATTCACGCCGCCGAAACCGGTCACTTAGTGATGGGAACGATCCACGCATCAAGCGCCCCTTCGTGCATCGGCCGTATTTTGGACCTCTTCCCCGAGGCGATGCACAAGGCGATCCGCAGCGCGATCGCGTTCAATATGAAGGGAATCGTGGCCCAGAAGCTGCTGAAATCGATCAAGCCGGGTGTGCCCCGCGTGCCGACGTGCGAAATTATGTTGTTCACGGGGATCGTCAGGAAGATCGTGCTGGAAGGGACGGACAGCAAGCTGGGTGACGCAATTCGCATTGGCGCGGCCGACGGCATGCAGGACTTTACGATGAGCCTCAAGCAGCTTATTGATGATGGTCTGATCGATCGCCCCACGGCCTTCGAAGTCGCGCCCAATCCCGACGCGCTCAAGATGGCGCTGAAGGGCATCAACGTCGCCCAACCAGGTATGATTTAGTGCATACGAAGCACGAAATTCGAAATCCGAAACAAGCACGAAACAAGAAACTCCAATGAATGCAGCAACCTTGGTAAGTTTGAGACATTCCAGATTTGGTCATTTGAATTTGTTTCGTGCTTAGTGCTTCGAATTTCGGATTTTGGCCTCCATGCTTCGCAACTTGAGTCTCCCCATAGCTGCTTTCTTCCTGCTGGCCGGCGTTCTGCCCGCGCAAGACGCCTGGCCCGCTTTTTCGACCGGGTTGCCGGATCCCAATGCCATCGCCCGCGGCCCGGGTTTCTATGTCGCGATCTGGAAGCTCGTGATGCTGCTCGCGCTCGTCTGGATCTGGGTCAAATCCGCCAGCTGGGTCGGCAGCGACACGGAGGAGATGGGCGACGCCATCGGCATGCCGGGGCGAATTTGGAACCCGATCATCGTCTTCACCCCGCTCGTCGGTTTTTTGCTCGCGATCACCGTGCCCATCTTTTTCGTCGGCTGGGCCGTGATGCTGCTCACTTATCTTGGGCCGTTCATCGCCTATGTCACGATGCGAAATGGCAAAGTGACGAGCGAACAGAAAGTTTTCACGCCGGAGCATCTCAAGAACTGGTTTGGGAGCCTCGGCAAGAGTCAGCCAAAGCAGCGCGAAACCAAGCAAGCCTGGCAAGCGGGCCCGCAGGTCGAGCTGGTGCCCCTCGGTCCCCTGCAAAACGAGAATCAGCAGGCTCTCATCGAGGCCCGGCAAAACCCGGCGTTCATCGCCGTCAAATACTTGCTGGCCGATGCGATCACGCAGCGGGCCGAGCGAGTCATGCTCGAATACACGCAAGACGCGGTCGCTGTTCGCTATCAAATCGACGGTGTCTGGCACAACGTCACGCCCAAAGTCCATGAAAAACAGCCGCTCGATCGGCCCATGGGCGATGCGATGCTGCTGGCATTAAAACGCATCGCGCATCTCAAGCTCCAGGAGCGGCGGGCGAAGCAGGAAGGCAAGTTGCGCCTGGAGTACGAAGGCAGCAAATACGACACCACGCTCACCACGCAAGGCACTCAGACCGGTGAGCGCGTCGTCGTGCAAATGGTGATCATTACGAAAACGCAGCGCAGCCTGGAAGACCTCGGCATGCGCGACAAGCAGAAAGAAACGCTGGCCGGCATTATGGGACCGGGCCAGCATGGTCTCGTTGTGTTTGCGGCATTGCCCGGGGATGGGCTCAGCGCGACGTGGCAGGCGGCCCTCCGCGGCACCGATCGCTTGATGCGCGACTTTGTCTCCATCGAAGAGATCAAAAAGCGTGAGCCGGAAGTCGAAAACGTCGATGTTGATAAGTACGACGCTTCCAAAGGCGAAACTCCAGAGGGCGTGGTTGCCAAGCAAATCTTAAGGCAGCCGGAGGTGATGTGCATTCCCGAATGCAACAGCTCCGAGGCGTTAACGGCTCTCACGAATTGGGTTCAGGCCGAGAGCAAGCTCATCATCATCAGCGTGCGGGCCAAGGACTCGGCTGACACGATCGTCCGGCTGCTCTCAATGAAGGTGCCGGCTGATTCGCTTTCGAATACGCTGCGCGGTGTCGTTTATACGCGCCTTATTCGTCGGCTGTGCGAAACGTGCAAGCAAGCGGTGCAGCCGACGGCGGAGCTGCTGCAGCGATTGGGCATTCCAGCCGGCCGCGTGCAAGCGCTCTATCAAGAGAAACAGCCGCTGCAGCCTGGTGAGCAGCGCAAACGCGGCGAGCCCGAAATTTGCCCCCACTGCCGGGGCCTGGGCTACAAAGGCCGCATCGCCATCTTTGAAATCGCCGTCATCGACGACAAGCTCAAGCAAGCGATGCTCAAAGCCCCCAACGCCGAAACGCTCAAAAAATTCTCCCGCGCCGCCGGCAACCGCACTCTCCAAGAAGAAGGTGTCCTGCTCATCGCACAAGGAATCACGTCGATCGCTGAATTGCAACGAGTCCTCAAACAATAAAGTTCTATGCTGTTCCTCTTCCTATTCCTCGTCCTCGCCGCGACCGCCGCGGGCGTCTGGTTTCAGGGCCTCTGGAGCGCCGCGATTACCATCGTAAACATGCTCCTCGCCATGATCATTGCCACGAGCTTTTATGAGCCGATCTGCTCGGCTTTGGATAAAATCGGAGCGGTCGGCACTTACACCTATTTGCTCGACTTCATCGTGCTTTGGATTCTGTTCGCGGTCGCCTTTGGAATCCTGCGCTCGATTTCCGATCTGCTCAGCCGTGAGAATGTCAAATTCGACATGCCGGTGGAAATGGCGGGCCGGTCGGTGCTCGCTTTGTTCTGCGGCTGGCTAATGGTCGTCTTCGTCGCGTTCACCCTGCAAATGGCGCCGCTCAACGCCGAATCGCCGCTGGGGGCATTCGCCACTCCTCGCGCGCGATCCTTCCTCGGCTTTGCTCCCGACCGCATGTGGCAGGGGTTTATGTACAGCCGCTCCCGCCCTGCCGCGCTGGGAGGTAACCAATTCGACCAAAACGCCGATTTTGCCCTTCGCTACCACGACCGGCGTCAGAAATACGCTAAACCCGGCGAAAGCATGCGATTTCCCCGGCAGTAATTAAACTCAAAGTTGTTATTTTGCAAAGACTTGCGAGGAGCGAACCGATTGATAGCGGATCGCGTATTCCAACTTTGAACTTTGAATATGGAACCTTGAACTGTTGTGTCGATGTCTGCCACCACGACTAAGCCCGAAGTCTTGAGGTCCGCCGATCAGCCGCTGGCCCAATACCGTTCGATCGCCCCGTTGGCGGTTGTTTCCGTCATCTTGGGCATTTTGTCCGCCCTCATTTTGACGACTCCGCTGCTCGCGCCCCTGCCCGTGGCAGCGCTAGTGACCGGAATCGCGGCGCTGCGGTCGATTCGCCAGTCCGGCGAGCAACTCGCCGGCCGCTCGGTTGCTATGGCCGGTTTGTGTCTGGCGACGTTCTTTCTGGGTCTAGGCTTTGCTCGCCATTTGGCCCGGCAATCGTCGCTCGAAGAGCGCGGCCACGAAATGGCCGACGTTTTTTTCCGACTCCTCGAAGAAAACCGGCCGCAGCAAGCCCATCAGTTTCGGGTCACACCGGCGCTACGGATCACCGCGCCCGGGGCAATATCCGAGCACTATGAGAAGAATGCGGAGGCCGCCAAAGAATTGCAAGGCTTCATTTCTTCCACCGTGATCAAAGACGTGATCGCCCGAGGCAAAGAAGCCGATCCGCGGTTTGAATCGTTATCGTCGGCGACGCACGACGGCCAAACCGACACGCTGGTTCTGAAATACTCGTATGTTCCCAAAGCCGACGGTCAGCGGCAGCCAATCTGGGTTCACATCAATCGCCGCTACGACGAAACCACCAAACGCAACCAATGGGAAGTCGGTGGCGTGCAAAATACGCCGCCAGTTGGCATGACCGAGTAAATGCTAAATGATGATTTATGAATGATGAAACTGTGTGTTAGACATTTTCATCATTCAGCATTCGTAATTCAGCATTCCCATGTCCAACCCGCTGCTGAATCCAAACGATCCGCGTTTCCAGCGGCCGGAGATTCTCGATGCGGCTGGCAAGAATCCCTTTGCCGATCAGAATTCGCCGCCGGATCAAGCACCGCCGGATCAAACGAAGCAGACGGGCGACGTCTATGCCGCTGCGGCCGCCGATGATGCGAAACCATTCGCCGCTCAATTTCCGATTCAGCAAACCAGCCGAGCCGGCCTGCTGCTGTTCCTCGGTGGCATCGGCTGGGGCGCAGCGGCAGTCGGCGCGCTCGCGTTCACCGGTTGGTTCGACGCCGGTTGGCTCAGTCCGCTATTAGGCCTTGGTCCAGCCGGGGCTGCATGGCTTCTAGCTCATGAAGAGCTCAAAGCAATTCAAGCGGGCGCGATATCAGCAGCGGCACAGCCGCAAGCGCGACACGCATTCTGGCTTGGTCTCACAGGCCTCATCGCCTGCATCGGCATTTTCGTCGCGATGATCTGCTGGGAAATGCGACTACTGCCGACTCTCTAACTCAACAGCCGGGAGCAAACTTGCTCCCGGAGCGCGGCGAGTGACGAATCCACACCGCTTGCCGAATTTCCGGGACCAGGTTTGGTCCCGGCTAAGGGCCGGGCGTTCCTTACCACTTCAGCCCAAACTGCTCGCCGCCACCTCCGCTGGTGCGGCGTATGCCCCCTTTAAGCGGCCCGCTGCGCTTGGGAACGGCCAGTTCGCGCCGCGGCTCTTCCGCCTCGGGCTTATCTTCCCCGCCAGCCGCTTTTTCAGGCTTGGCCAGAGCAGCTTTCAGCGAGAGGCTCATCCGCTGAGCCTCCGGATCGACATCCAGCACTTTGCACTCGACCTCTTGTCCTTCCTTCACGACGTTCTCGACCTTGAAGACCTTGTGGTGGGCCAATTCCGAAATGTGAATCAACCCTTCCACGCCCGGCGCAAGCTTAACAAACGCGCCGAACTGGGCGATTCGCGATACGGGTCCTGTCACCGTGCTGCCGGCCGGAAAACGCTGTTCGATGTTGGCCCAGGGGTGCTCCTCCGGGTTTTTCAGCGACAGGCTGATTTTGCCTGTCTCTTCATCGATCCGCTCGATGCGCACGCGGACTTTTTGACCTTCCTGCACAACTTCGCTCGGATGCTTCACGCGATCCCACGCGAGCTGACTGATGTGAATTAAGCCGTCCACCCCGCCCAGATCGACAAACGCGCCAAAATCGTGAATCTTGCGGACCGTCCCTTCCCGCATCTCGCCCGGCTGCAGTTCGGCCATCAGCTTCTTCTTGGATTCTTCTTTCTCACGCTCCAGCACGCCGCGGCGGCTGAGCACCAGGTTGCCGCGCCGCTCGTTCGACTCGGCGACGACGCAGACCAGGCTTTGGCCAACGTAATCAGCCGTGTTCTCGACGCGGTACAGCGAAATCTGGCTTACGGGAATGAAGCCGCGGATCCCACCCACCTGACATTCGAGCCCACCGGTGTTGGCGCCCGTGATGCGGGCCTCAACCAGCGAGCCTTCCACGATGTCCGTCCAGTTGCCGGAAACGATGGCCCCGCCAGCGACGGTAACGAGATACAGATTGTCTTCCGAGTTGTAGCCCGTGATGGTCACATCGATCATGTCGCCGACCTTCGGCGGCTCGGCAAAGTTGCGAACGCTCGTGACACCTTGGTTCTTGCCGCCCAGGCCGAAAAACACATCGTCGCCATGCAGATCGACAACCTGAGCACGATGCTGCGAGCCGTTTTCGAGCCGATTGGCATCGGTCTTCAGGTCAGCCTTCACGATCTCCTCTAGCGAGACGCCGCTGAGCGCTGCTGCCAGCTCCGCTTCAATATCTTCGGAACGCTGACGACGATTGGGCACCGGCACCGGCGCTTTGAAGCCGCGATCTTCACCGCGGCCGCGCTCGCCGGCCAATTCACGATCGAGTTGCCGATCTTCCTCGCGCTCTTTTTCCCGCTGCGACTTTGGCCGGTCGCCGCCGCGGCCGCGCGGGCGAAAGCCGCCTGGTGCCTGGCCGCCGGATGGTGCCGAGGGCCTAGCAGCCGGCGCGCTCTTCGTTGCCGGTGTTTGTTCGGCCTGCTTTTGTTCTGTCTGTGCCGGAGAAGACTCACCGGTCTCTCCGCTGCCACGAGTAAAGCGAGCAAGGGGCCCTGCGCTGGGTGGTGGCGAACTAGCAGGCGCAGCTTGTGGTGCGGAAAGAGCCGGATTGGCGTCAGAATTAGCGGGCGAGGAGCTTTCAGTCGTCATTTTTCGTATCCGATTTAAACGATGCGCTGCAAAAAGATAAGGCAGCGACAAACGCGGTCGGCCCATTGGCCCAAAGACCGCGTACAGCCAGTTTAGCTGCCTAGCCCAAATCCCGGTAGCAATCGGCGGGCCGGTTATTCGTACCAGGCAGGAGAAGGCAAGTTCGAAGCTGGCAAATTGCAAATAAGCGGGACAACCGGCGAGCTATCGCTTGCAGTTCAGCTTGTCGTCGGGGATTAGCAATTCCTCGATAATCCGGCCGTTGATGACAGTCTCCTCAACAATCCGCGGCACATCCGAAACCTGCACGCCGCCATACCAAATAGCCTGCGGATAAATCACGACAGTCGGGCCAAGCTCACATTGATCGAGGCAGCCCGCGGCATTCGCCCGCACCAGCGGCTTCAGGCCGCGACGCTCGACCTCCTTCTTAAACGCGCTTCGCAACGCCTCGCTGCCATCCGGATTACAGCAACCGCGCGAATTCCCCGACTCTCGCCGGTTGGTGCAGATAAAGATGTGATGGGTGAACTCAGGCATCGATGTTGTTAGTGATAAGTCGCTGCTATCCGCGGCCTTTACCCTTCTTGCTATCGTCTTTCGTCGAGCCGCCCCCTTCCTGGCGGCCTGAACCACGCTGCGGTTGAGGCTGCGCAGGATTCACATTGCCACCACCGGACTTGGAACCAACGCCTGGAAACGTCGGCTGATCATTGCGCTGGGCCCCGCGGTCGCGGTTGCCAATGGGTGGCGTTATGGCTTTGGGACTAGAAAAGTCACGCGGCGTGAAGGAAGGACTTTTTCCTTGCGACGAATTACCAGGTGGATCCGAACCCGACGGGCCACCGCCCGGCTGTGTAAGCCGGTCGCGCGTTTGTGCACCAGAATTCGTTCGGCCGCCCGGCGGCAGCCCCGGAATTTCGCCGCCGCGAATCGGCGTATCGTTTGACAACCGTCCGGTGCTCACACCATCGCCACTATCTCGACCGCCGCCTTTTTGTACTCCAACGTCACGACTTGGATTGCGCGACTCATTGGCCGCACCCGGCAATCGTACAGAATCACCCGTCTTCGCCCCGAAAGTGGAACGGCTGGACGATTTGCCTGAATCGGGCAGCGCGTTTTGCGGCAAGTTGGATATGCTTTGCCGGCCGCTGCCGCGAGGCTTATTGTCAGCCCTTGGTAATGGCGGCGCGCCGCGATCATTCAGTTTCGTTGCATCTCCCGGAACCGATGTGCGCGTGCTTACCACGTCACTCTTGGGCAGATCGACCTTAGGCAATGAAAGCTTGGCGGTTGGTCCTGCTTTGCTGGTTTCGGCCGCAGTCTGGCCCGGCAACAGATCTCGGCCCTTCTCGCCTTTTCCGCCCTTTTCGACACGATCGACCAGTGGACCGGTTTTCGAGCGATCGCGGAGCTGGTCGTTGGCGTCCGTCGGCCGACTCAAATTTACCTGGGCATGCTCACGCTCCAAATTCTTCCGCTGCACGTCGAGTTCGCGAATCTGTTTGACTTGCTGAGCCTGCGTCTGCAGCGCATGGTCGTTCAGGTGCGTGAGCTTGATCGGCGAATCACCTTGTCGGGCAATTTCTCCAATCGGCCGAGCCACGAGCTGCGCGTCATGTCCCACTCCCGCAGCCGCCGGGCTTTGCAGCCATTCTCGCTGCGCATGAAACGTCGCCGGCGGCCGATGCTCTGGGTGCTCGGCATAGTAATTATGCCAGCCCTGCACGCGGCCCAGATAATCAATCCCCTGCTGCCGATAATGAACGTGGGCGTAGCTATAAAACGGATCGTAGTAATATCCATGCCGCTGCGACGGCAAATTCGACCACGCGACAAACCCGCGATTCGCATACTGCGGCCCAAAATAATTGCCGAAAAAGTACGACCCGTACCGCGGCTGCGTCCACAGATGAATGAACAAATTGCCCGTCGGAATCACGATCGACGGCCGATAAAGCCAGCCAGCTTGGGCGTAAACGGGCCGCTGAAAATAAACCGGCGCGAAAATCTGCCCACGACTGCCGAGCCGATAGTCCCAGTAGCCGGGCACATAGACATAGCCGGCAGGCGACCACATCCAGCGAGCCGGGACATAAACCCAATCTTGCTGATACGGCGCCCAATAACCGGCTTGCCAGTTAAAGCCGGTGTTGGCGTTGGCATACGTCCATGATCCGGGAATCCAAAAGGAGTTGGACGCCGGCGCCGGACTGCTCGGGCCCGCTTCCAGCGAAGCCGGCGGCTGATTGTAATAAACAACATCCTGCGTCTCGTTTTGAACCCAGAATCCTTTCACTCGTTGCCAACCACTGCTCGCTTCCTGCCAATAGCCGGGAACCCAGCGCATATCCGGCGGCGGTTGCCGCCAAACGCCGGTGACCCACACAAAATCGTCTCGGTCGTCGTCCCAGGACCAATAACCTGGAATCCATATAAAGTCGCCTTCCGGTTTGTAAGCTGCCGGCTGTTCGGGCACATCAGCCGGGGGTGCTTTGGCAATGACCGGGCTCGGCTGCGGGTCCGGCATAGCCGGATCGGCAAAGGCCTCATGTATCGGCCCCTTCGTTAACGCTTCAACACCTTCCTGTTCCGCTGGTTGCTCCGGCAGCACATTTGGCGGCAGTGCGTTAGGCGGTGGCGCGGGCGGCGTCAGCTCCGGCTGCGCCCAAGCCAGCATGGGAACGAGCACAAAAATCGGAGCAAGCAGGATTGTGTGAGTCATCATTCACCCGTCGAATCGGAATTCGGCCCCAAAAACAGCGTCCTAAGCTCCCATGCACCTGGCAGGCCGGATCAAGATAACGGAGATTTTACGCTTATCCGGCGAAAATCAAAAGTGCTTCCCGTGCATAGACTTACGCGCGGCTTAGGGAACATTCCTAGTGCTCAAAGCCGCCACGGTGCCGCCCCAAAAGTTGCAGTCCGAATGGATACGCGGCGACCGCGAATGAATCGAACTAGCCCGAAAATCGCACCCGACTTAGTTGTATCCGGCGGAACATCGCGATAAGAAATGGGTTCAATTCGCCAGGCAAGTCGTTTCTCTTGGCGGCGGCCGTTTCGGCACTTTTCTATTAGCGTTCGTCTTCTCGGCGAAAAAAGCGTTCAAACAGCAGCGAAGGAGTTCACCATGCGGTTCAAGTTTCTCAGTAGCCTGGCGATCATCGCCGGGTTGTGTTTCGCGGCAGTAGCGATGGCTCAGCAGCCGCAGGGTCAACCAGGTCAGCGTGGCGGCCGTGGCGGCCCGCCGGGCGGCGGCGGCCCCCCCTTTGGCATGTTCGGTGGTGGCGGCTTCGGCACCAGCCGCCTGCGACTGCTGCAGATGGATGAAATTCGCAAGGAGCTCGAACTGGCCGACGAACAAGTCGCGGCGATTCGGACCTTGGATGAAGAACTGCGGGCCAAATATCCGACGGTCGGTGGCCGCGGCGGTCCCGGTGGTGGTGCTCCTGGCGGCGATCGCGGCCGGCGCGGCGGCAATACCAACAACGAAGGCGCGCTGCAAACGGTTCCGACTCAGTGGTACTTCGTGACGCAAGAGCAGCAGCCCGGCCAGCCTGGTCAAGGCCGCGGCGGACGCGGCGGTCCGCAGATGACGCCGGAGCAGATCGCGGAAATGGAGAAGCAACGAGCCGAGCGCGATAAGGAGGCCAACGCCAAGCTGGCCGACATTCTCTTGCCGCACCAGGTGAAGCGGCTCAATGAAATCTATATCCAGCAGGCCGGCACTGCGGCGCTGCTCGACGACGAAGTCGCCAAGCTGCTGAATGTCAGCCCCGCTCAGAAAACCAAGATCACCGAAGTTCGCCAGCAAAACCAGGAATCGTTCGGTGCCGCGATGCGCGAAATGTTCCAGGGCGGCGGCGATCGCGACGCGAACCGGACGAAAATGGAAGAGCTCCGCAAAGCCAACGACGCCAAGGTGCTCGCCGTTCTTTCCGCCGATCAGCAGAAAAAGTTCGAAGAGCTGAAAGGCAAGCCGTTCGCAATGCCCGAAGGCGGCGGCCGCGGCGGCCCTGGTGGTGGTCGCGGTGGCCCCGGCGGCACTCGCGGCCGCGGCGGAAACAACAACTAAAATGCCTCCGGAAAATGGCTCCCTCTCCCTTTGGGAGAGGGCTGGGTGAGGGTCTTGCCGGCGAGCGCTACAAACAAACTATCCATTCAGTCCGACCAAACTTGGTCGGACATTTTTTTGCGCCGGCCTAATGC
>DASXLL010000280.1:0-19859 GCA_036496265.1 Pirellulaceae bacterium
GAGGTCGATATAGTGCCGGTTCTCGCGGCAGACAGCGATGCCCGTCTCAAACTCGACGGGCCAACGAAAAATCGGTCCGTCATAGACGAACGAATGATACTCACCATTTTCGCCGCACGGATCGATACCGGCCGGCAAATCTTCAACCAGGCTCAGATCCAACTCGCGGCCGACGAATGAGCCATCGAGCTTCGAACCTTCCACGCAGCATAGCCGCGCGCGGAAGCCGAGCGCGACGAACGATTCGACCAGCTCACGAGTATCGCGCTCCCAAATCGGAAACACGCCCGTCATGCCGAGCTTCGCGAGATTCTTTTCTCGATACGCCCGCAGGTCAGCGAGAAAAATATCGCCATGGCCAACATGCAAAACGCCGCGAGCCACATATCCGGCGAGTTTCTCGCCCACCAGCGCTTCGTAGTCCGCATTCGTACACGGCCCGCTCTTAAACGGTAGCCGCAATTTGTCGAGCGGCAGGCCGATCGCTTCCGCCTGCCGTTCCAGCAACTCTTCACGAACGCCATGATGGCTCACCCGCTGATATTCGTCCGAAACGCTCGTCAGCAGCGCCACCACTTCCCATTCCTCCGGCTGCTGCAGCAGCGCGTGTAGCGCCAAAGCGCTATCCTTGCCGCCGCTCCAGCTAAACAAAATCGGAATGGGAGATGACATCGAATTCAAATGATCAAGCACCAAGCATCAAATCACAAACAATGTTCAAATAATCAAGCACAAATGCACCAAACAAATTCGATCATTCGGATTTCGAATTTGTTTGGTCATTGTTGCTTGGTCATTGGTCATTCTGCCCGGTACGCATCCACGCTCGTCGCGCTGACATACCCGATCCGCATCTGCTGCCGCAGATTATTCGCGGCCTGATCGTAGCTCGACGGCGACGCGACGAATTCCTCTGGTTTAGGCTCAACGTGGCCGTCGAGATACGCGACATTCGCGGTTCCACCGCCGTGCCGAAAATGCGTACAGGGATACGTCGAAGGATCGTTTGGCCCGAGCAGATAAAAATTCTCGGTGAAACGGAGCACCGGATCGCCCGACCAGGGCAACGAAATCCGGGCCGAGTCGGTGAGCACGACTGTTTTCGAGGTCGTGGGAAAATTCACCAGCCGCATCACGACCATTTTCACGTTCGGATAGTTGGAAAAATCGACCTGGCCGAGATTCATGTTGTAGGCGTAACCGCCGGCCGCGCTCTGATAAAGCTTCTCGATCTTCGGATGCGACGACGGGCACTTCAGCACCGCCTTGCTCTTCTCAATAAATGGCGCGATCAGCCCCAGGTCAGTCGCCACACTGTTCGTGTTGTAATTGATCTGCGCGAACCACGTCGTCTGCAGCGATTGGCCGTTGACCGTCACGGTCGGCAAATTGACGGGCGGGATGACGCCAAACGCGTCGTTGTACATCTGCACGGCGAGTGCATTCTGCCGCAGCGCGCTCGAACACTGCGTTCGCCGCGCCGCCTCTCGCGCCGCCTGTACAGCCGGTAACAAGAGTGCGACCAAGATGCCGATAATTGCGATGACGACGAGCAATTCGACAAGGGTAAAAGCTCGACGAAAGCTCGCTGGGTACTGAGTACTAAGTACTGATTGCTCGGTACCGTTTTTCAGCCGCGGCTCCGCGGCCCTATGTCCGCGCGCAGCAGCGCCACCATTTTCTACCTCAAAACAACCATCCACACCGCGCGCAGCATTGCGCGCAACAAGAATACCTGCCATAACCAGCTCCTCGCGGTTAACGGAGTATCAGACTGTGGCGCACGAGGCAGGTCTTCTGGCTTCCGGATCGTCCTACTGGCCGCGCCTTCCCGCGATTGGAGCACGTCACGCGGAGCGTGACGGCTTCATTCTCGCAGTGGCCTATGCGGCGGTCGTACCCGGTTACAGCGGCGGGACCGCGACGGATTTGCACCGTCTTCCCTATTCTTTCCGGCAGCAACAAGCCACCGGAACACCTGGCGTCAGGGCGGAAGATTAGCACAACCGCCCCCGCCGTCAAGTAAGCGACTTGCGGCCCTTCACTGCGCATCCCGCGGAACCTTGGAAATTCACACGTTTTTCACGATTTTTGCAATTCATCTCCGTTCGGCCGGACACATCACCTCGGTTACAATCTATGACCTGGCCTCAAATTCCGAACCTCGCGGCTGACAATTTTGTCCGCTCTGAATAGAATAGAGGCAGTAGCCGTTCGTTCACTAATGCGAAAGGAGCGTGCGTGGTCGCAACAATGAGTCAACCAGCGTTGAATCAACCAACCCAGCGGACAAATTCATCTCGGAGCCTCGAATTGGCCCTCGCTGCGGCCAGGGAGGCGGAAGACAACCGCGGGCAGAATTTGCTGGTTCTCGACATGCGAGGTCAAACTTCGGCCTTCGACTATTTCGTCATCGCGACCGGCACCAGCAACCGGCAACTCCGTGCGATGAGCGATTCCATCGACGACGTGCTGCAAAAGCAATTCGGCCATCGCCGCCTCGGCCTCGAAGGCTATCAAGACAGCCACTGGATTCTGCTCGACTACGGCTCCGTCATCATCCACCTTTTCGACGACAAAAACCGCGACTATTATCGGCTGGAAGAACTGTGGGCGGGGGCGGTCAAAGTCGAGCGATAAGAAGCAGCGAAATCGATTGATTCACTTCGCTGCTACGGAATGTCCATCGCAAATTTCAGTGCGCGATGGACATCTTCCATTCTTGCTGGGCTCAATCGAACGATACGGCTTATCAACCGACTTTTGGGCACAGTTAAAAGCGTATCGCAGTTGACGACGCAGTCTTTAGGCATCTTGTCGGACTTGGATAGTTTAACTTCCGAGGCCACATTGTGGACGGTTGTCGTTATCTGCGCGACGACAACTTGGTTTCGCACCGCAACGGCCGCTGATCTTGTAAGAATGAGGACCGGTCGGCGTCCAGCGGGAGGCAAATCAGCCCACCAAATTTCGCTACGGTCCATGCGAATGGTCATCCCAAGAATCGTCGCCCATCACTTCCGGGGCCAGCTGAACGGAAGCCTCTGCCCAGTCCTCGTCCGTATCCGCAGGCAATGACTCGAGGTCTAAGAAATCGACGATAATCCGCCGCGCCAAATCCGTGGCTTGCTGGCCCTGAGATTTTGCCAACAAGTCCAATCGATCCAAGTGAGCCTGATCCAAATTGATGGCTACCATTCCTTAAACCTTAATAAACCTGGAATTGGTGTAATTTTATCTCGCGTCTTGGTAGAAAGCCACCTCAAGTTGGTTTGCAATTGCCGTCATTTACCACCTCGCCGCCGACAAAATAGGCCCTAGAATGGCTGCATAGCTTCTGGCCACCGTCGGCCCCGGACGAGACGCGCCGTACCCGGTAAAGACAAGACGACGCCCTTTCAATAGGAGCGTCGTCATGGCTTGGTTCATCATTTTCATCGCCGGCATTCTCGAAGCGGCCTGGGCTGTCGGCTTGAAATACACCAACGGATTCACCCGACCGCTGCCGAGCATCCTGACCATTATCGGCATCGTCATCAGCCTGCTCTTGCTCTCCATCGCCGCCCGCACGCTGCCCATTGGCACGGCTTACGGCGTCTGGGTCGGCATTGGCGCCGCCGGCGCCGCAACGCTCGGCATCTTGCTGCTCAATGAACCCGCCACGCCTTCGCGCATCTTTTTTCTGGCATTACTGGTCATCGCCATCGTCGGTCTTAAATTCACCACGCGATGATCGTTATCGTGGGGCGGGCCTCTGGCCGGCCGTACAATCCGGTATCATGGTCACCGCCCATATATAAGGATTCTCCCATGCTCCACCGCCGCCAATTCCTCCAAACCTCAGCTGTCGTCGCAGCGACCGCTGCCGTTGCTCGGCCCGCCGCCGCGATTCCTCCGATTCAGCGCAACGGCCAACCGAATTTCAAATTCAGCCTCGCGGCTTATAGTTACCGTGACCTGCTGTTGTCCAAGCAAGGCAAAGAGCCGCTGCTCACATTGCACGACTTCATCGATGACTGTGCCAAGATGAATCTGGAGGGCACCGAGCTGACGAGCTATTACTTTCCCAAGGAAGTGACCAAGGATTATCTGCACGGCTTGCGCCAGCATGCCTTCCGTCTCGGCCTCGATATCTCGGGCACGGCGATCGGCAATGAGTTCGGCCATCCCAATGGCGAAAAACGCGATGCCGAAATCGCCAAGACGAAGCAATGGATCGAGCACGCCGCTGTGCTCAGCGCTCCGGCGATCCGCATCTTCGCCGGCCATCAGCAGAAGGGCCAAACCGAGGAAGAGGCCCACAAGCTGATGGTCTCCGCGATCGAAGAATGCTGCGACTCCGCCGGCAAATTTGGCGTCTATCTGGCCCTCGAAAACCACGGCGGTCCGACATCCACCGCCGCGGGCCTCTTAAAATTCGTCCACGATGTGAACAGCCCTTGGTTCGGCGTCAATCTCGACGGCGGCAACTTCCGCGGTGATGACCCCTATGCTGAACTTGCTCAGATCGCGCCTTATGCCGTCAACGCCCAGATCAAGGCCAAAGTGGGAGGAAAGCCCGCAGATTTCAAACGCCTCGCCAAGGTGATGCGCGACGCCAACTATCGCGGCTACATCGTTCTCGAATACGAAGAGCCCGGCAACGTCCGCGAAGAATGTCCCCGCATCATGAACGAAATTCGCGCAGCGTTTGCCTAACGTGGGGCGGGCCTCTGGCCGGCCGTAATAACTTTCGCCAAAAACACTACTTCCGCAGCTTCATCATCTCCGCGGGCTTATTCGTAATCACGCCATCCAAGCCGGCGGCCACAAGCTGCTTCGCCTTCTCCACATCATCAATCGTATAAGCCCACGCTTTTTTGCCGAGCTTGTGAATCTGCTCGATTTCGCGGCGGCCGATCTTTTGATGGTCCCACACAATGACATCCGCCCCCGTCGCCGCCGCCGCCTCGATCTGCTCCGGCGCTGCCGGTTTGCCGCTGAGCGTTGCCAGCGCCAAATTCGGCGCTAGCTCGCGGCAGCGGGCCACATACTTCCAGTCGAACGCTTGCACGACGACTTTATCCAGCAGGTTTTTCTCTTTCAGCAGCCGCACGATTGTGTCTGCATCTCCTTGCTTCCGTTCGACCAAAGTCACCGATCCCGATTGAATCAAATTGAGCGACTCCAACAGGGTCGGAATCCGCACATTGGCGAATTTTTCGTCAAACCACGATCCCGCATCGATCTTTTTTAGCTCCGCCGACGAATAACTGCCAACCACCAGCTTTGGCTGACCGAAAACGTCTTCGGAATTGGTCGTCCGATCGAGAATCTCGTCGTGAATGACGACCGGCACGCCGTCAGCCGCGTGATAGTAATCCAGCTCGATTAAGTCTGCCTTCGCATCGAGCGCGGATTGAAACGCCGGCAACGTATTCTCCGGTGCCACGCTCGAATTCCCGCGGTGCGCGATGATCAAAACCTTCGAGCTATGGACTAGCGTCTGCGCGGGCGTCGGTTCAGCCGTCATGCCCGTATTGAACATAGCGTTTAATAGTAGCGAGACGGCTAGCGCCCCACTGAGGAATCCATAGCCACAAAAAGCACGAAAACCACGAAAACTGTTCAAAAGATTCATTCGTTATCCTTTTTGTGTCTCTTTGTGTTTTTCGTGGCTACTTTTATATGCGGGGCTACCCCTCCATCACCTCATCCTCACGTTTCTTCGCCATATCGCCCGCAGTGGCCTCGTATTTCTTCGTCAGCTCCTGGATGTCATCCTTCAGCTTGTCGCGTTGGTCCTCTGACAAATCACCGTCCTTCTCGCCTTGCTCCGCTGCCTTGTTCCCATCGCGGCGGACATTGCGAACGCTGACCTTCGCCTCTTCCGTCAGCTCCTTGATGCGGGCGACGAGCTTCTTGCGTGTATCGGTCGTCAGCGGCGGCACATTGATGCGGATCACCCGGCCGTCGTTCTGCGGCGCGAGCCCCAAGTTGCTGTTGACGATGGCCCGCTCGATGTCTTTGATCGTTCCCGGATCGTACGGCCGAACGAGAATCTGCTGCGGCTCCGGCGCTCCGACGCTCGCGAGCTGCTTCATCGGCGTCTGGGAGCCATAAACTTCCACTTTCAGCGAATCGACCAAGCCGGGATTTGCCCGCCCCGTCCGAATCCCCGCCAGGCCGCCCTTGAGATGAGCGATCGCCTTATCCATCCGGTCTTCCACGTCCAGCAAAATATCGTCAGCCGCCATGAGTATGCCTATTATCGATGACCTTTTTCGATTGGCGGGGAGCCACAACTCACATCGCCGATCCGGTGCGCTATCCTATCGCCCACGCCGCGTTCTTTCCAGAAGAGCAAACCCGGCGTCCGCCTGGTCAAACAATCTCGCGAATGATTTTGCCTTCAACGAGCGTCAGCCGCTCATCCCGCCCCAAATGCGGATATGTCAGCTCATTCTGATCGAATCCGAGCAGGTGCAAAATCGTCGTATGCACATCACGCAGGTGATACGGCTTCTCGATGGCCTTTAACCCGATTGCATCGGTCGCTCCAACCCACTGCCCGCCGCGGACGCCGCCGCCGGCCATCCACATCGTGAACCCCAGATTGTGATGATCGCGGCCTTTGCCGCCCTGCGCCTCCGGCGAGCGGCCAAATTCCCCGCCCCACAGCACCAGGGTCGAATCCAAAAGTCCCCGCTGCTTCAGATCTGTGAGCAGCGCCGCCACCGGTTGATCCGTCTCCCCCGCCATCCGCAGATGATTTTCTTCGATATCGCTGTGCGCATCCCACTGTTTATTTCCCGGCCCGCCGCCCGACACGACCACCTGAAATCGCACGCCGCGTTCGACTAACCGCCGGGCGAGCAAGCACCGCCGTCCATAATCGTCGGTTGCGTCTTTTCCAATCCCATACAAATCGAGCGTCGCCTGCGTCTCGTCGCTCAAATCAAAAACCTGCGGCGCTTCCGTCTGCATCTTGAACGCCAGTTCGTAAGCCGCGATCCGTGCCGCGAGCTCTGTATCGCCACTCGGCAAATTCGCCTCATTCAGCCGCCGAATGAGTTCGACCGTCTTCCGCCGCCGATCTAAGGGCACCCCCTCCGGCAAATCCAAATTCCGCACCGGGCTGGCCCCCGGCCGAAACACCGTCGGCTGATAAGCCGCGGGCAAGAAGCCGTTCATGTACATCGGCTGCCCCGCCTCCAGCGCCCCATCCGGATCGGGCATTACCACATACGCCGGGAGCGATTCCGTCTCGCACCCGAGCCCAAACACGGCCCACGAACCCATGCTCGGAAAACCGGGGGTCGTCCGGCCGCTGAACAACTCATACTGGGCCGCCGAATGCACGACTTTGTCGCCGTGGCACGACCGGATCACCGCAATATCATCGACGCATTTCGCCGTGTGTGGAAACAAATCTGAAACGTCGATCCCGCTCTGGCCATACTTTTGAAACGTCCGCTTCGAGCCAAGCAGGCGAGCATTGGGCCGGACAAACTGATACTTCGCCTCCCCAAACTCCTCCGGCTTCTTCTCCCCGTCGAGCTTGTTGAGCAGCGGCTTCGGGTCGAACGTCTCCATGTGGCTCGGGCCGCCCGCCATGAACAAGAAGATGACGGACTTTGCCTTCGCGACACTCGGTGGCCCTTTCGCCGATAACGGATTCTTTGTCGCCGCGGCTTTGGCATTTTCATTCCACAACGACGCCAGCGCCAGTGATCCGAATCCACAGAATGCATCGCGCAAGAAGTTGCGGCGCCCTTGGTGGAAAAGGCAGGAAGCTTCGCCGAGATTTCGCTTAATCGACATACAAAAACGCATTCAGATTAAACATCGCCAACGCAAATTCTTCCAACGGCTGGCTTTTTACAAACGCCAGGCCGATTTTTCGCTCTGCCGCGGTCGGCTCCCGCCCCGCAGTCAGTAAAAAAGCACGTTCAACGATCCGGACCGGATCATCGCCCGCCTCTTGCCTCAACCGCTTCGCCAATGCCCCCGCCATCTCGCTCGCCAATTCCCCATTCAATAGTTCCAGCGCTTGCGGCGAATGCGTGCTCGACTGCCGCCGCGCACAACTCGTCAGCAAGTCCGGCTGATCGAACACTTCCATAAACGGCAGTTTCAAATTCCGTTTCGCCACCAAATAAACGCTCCGCCGATCGTGCTCGCGTTTATCCGGCGTCACCTGCCACTGCGCCGGCTCATACAACAAATCCACCAACTCCTGCTTCACCGGCGGCATGACGCTTTCACCGCCAAATCTCGCATTCAGCCTCCCCGCCACCATCAACATTCCATCGCGCGCTTCTTCCGCCGTCAGCCGCCGCCGAGGAAAGCGCCACAACAGGCGATCATCAGGATCGATTGTGCCCGCATTTCCAACTTTGGACTTTGGACCCTGGACTTTGGACTCCGAGCTTTGCCGAAACGCCCCACTCTCCACAATCTTCCTCACCATCCGCTTCGTGCTCCACCCGCCCCGCACCAACTCGTTTGCCAAATAGTCCAAAAGCTGGGGATGACTCGGCTGGCCGCCATTCACGCCAAAATCATTCGGCGTCGCCACAATTCCTTGCCCAAACTGATATTGCCACAGCCGATTTACAAACACTCGGGCCGTCAACGGATGCTCCGGGTCGATGAGCCACTTCGCAAGCTGCGTTTTCGGCGACGACAAATCCGGCGGCAACTCGGCCGCGCTGGAGGTCAGAAGCACCCCCAGCACGCGCGGCCCGACTAACTCCTTCGGTTTATCCGTTTGCCCGCGCTCCAAAATCCGCACATCGGACCGCTTCGCGCCATCATTCGCCACCGTCGAAATCGTCGGCAGCGGCGTCGGCGCCTTCTTCTGCACCTTCTTCAGGTCGTAAGTCAGCTTGTCGCGATCCTCACCAACGGCGTCGTCAATTAGTTCTTTCAACCGCTTGATCTCCGCCTGAATCGCATCATTCTCCTCGTTCCACCGCTTCACGGCCTCCGCCTCGCCAATCTGAATGTCCTTCTCCTGCGTCGCCGCGAAAAATGCCTGCAGCCGGTAATAATCCCGCTGCCGAATCGCATCGAACATGTGGTCGTGGCAGCGTGCACATCCGACCGTCAACCCCAAGAACGACGCCCCAATCGCGTCCGTCAGTTCCGTCAGCACTTCATTCCGACTAAACGCCACGTCCGAGTTGCCGGCATTCCGCCGCACCGGCCCCAGCCGATGAAAACCGGCCGCGACATAAGGCTCGCGATCCGCTTCGCTAGCGGCCACCTCATCCCCGGCCACCTGCTCCATCACAAACCGATCGAATGGCTTATCCTCATTGAAGCTCTCAATCACATAATCTCGGAATTGCCAGGCCCCCGGGCGATGCCGGTCATATTCAAACCCCTCCGACTCCGCATATCGCACGACATCGAGCCAGTGCTGGGCCCAGGCCTCGCCAAAATGCGGATTTGCCAGTAGCCGATCGACCAGTCGCTCGTATGCATCCGGCGCTCGATCTGCGACAAGCGCATCAATTTCCTCCGGTGCCGGCGGCAACCCGAGCAAGTTAAAGGTCAGGCGTCGTACGAGTGCCCGCGGCGTGGCCTCCCCCGCTGGCTCTAGCCCAGCTTTCTTCAGGCGCTCGAAAACAAACGCATCCACCGGCCCCCGAGTAAACGCTACTGCGCTGGCTTCTTCAGCAACTGGCGGCCTCACCATTGCTCGCGGCTGCAACGACCAGTGCGATTTTTCCGTCGCCGAATACGAATCGCCATCCGCCGCAATGGAATCACGTGGAACGGCCGCGCATACGCACACAAAGGCCGCAAACCAGCAGCTCTCACGCAAAATACGACTTCCGAATGCCCGCACCATGTATGCCAGCGTAACCCACCGGCATTGCTCTCGTCAAAGCTCAGCTCAGACCTTCCGTCGCCTCGCAACTTGAAACCGGAAACCTGGAATCTGAAACTTGTCAGTCCTTACACTCGTTTTCATCGGAAAACTTAACCAACTCCCGTTCGGCGCGCCGATTAAATCACTCCCATAGACCGCGCTTTGGCTAAAGTCTCGCTAGCGGCTGGCGCCTTCAGCAGTCAGCCGCGAATGACCTTTACCAATCCGCCGCTCGCCGGCACAATACGGCTCCTTTTTCCGGCCCGCTGGGAAAAGGAAAAATCCCGCAACCGGCATGCGGCGCGCCCCTCCGCAACAAGCGCCGCGGTCAGGATGACCAGAAACCAAGCAAGGAGTGCTTAGCGTGAGACTTTCCCTGGTGTGTGCCACCGTCGTGGCCGGTCCCCTCTCGTTGTGCTTCATGATCGCCCCGGCCGCCGCCCAGGCGCCTCCGGGCGTTGGCCCCGGGGTCGCTCGCCCCGCCGGCCAAGTAGGTCCCGCCGGCCCGGCGGGACCCTCCTTCGCCCCACAGGCTGCCCCCTCGGCCGCTCCATCTGGCACGAACGTCGCGGTCATCGACATCGCTCACATCTTTAAGAATCACGTTCGCTTCAACGCTCAGATGAACGACATGAAGCGCGACATCGATGGCTTCGACGCCACCATGCGCGACGAATCGGTCAAGCTGCAAAAGAAGCAAGAGACGATGGCCCAATTCAATCCGTCTTCGAACGAGTTCAAAAAGGCCGACGAAGAATTGGCTCACCTCAAATCCGACTTCCAAATCCGCGTACAAGCCAAAAAACGCGAATTCCTCGAACAAGAAGCCCGCGTCTATTTCGGCGTTTATAAGGAAGTCGAAGACGCCGTCACTCAGTTTGCTCAACGCAACCGCATTGGCATCGTCTTGCGGTACACCAGCGACGAAATGAAAGCCGAAGATCGCGCCAGCGTGTTGCAAGGCGTCAACAAGCCGGTTGTTTATCAGTACGGGCTCGATATTACGTCGCAGGTTCTCGCCCAGCTCAACGCTGGCGCGACCATGCCCGCCAACGGTGGCGGCATCGCTCCTCCGACTGGTCCCGGCGCTGGTCAGATCCAACCGCCGGTTCGCACAGCCACTCCGACCGGACCCACCGTCCCGGGCGCTCCGCGTACCCGGTAACGCAAGAAGTCCGCACAGCCGGGACCAAATTTGGTCCCGGCGAATGGCAAATGCGGCCTCCAAAAACCGGGAGCAAGTTTGCTTCCGGCAAACAGCAAATTTAAGTCGGCTCCTGACTCCTTCGACGACGCAACCTTGACTACAGCCCTGCGACACCAGCGCACGATTGCTGGCCCGTGCTCGGTGGCCGGATTCGGATACTGGAACGGCCGCGATGTTCGCGTCGAGTTCCGTCCCGCGCCGCCGCACGCCGGCATCGTTTTCGTCCGCAGCGATCTAACTCCGGTCCGGAGAATCCCGGCCGAAGTCGCTCGCCGCATCGAAGTCCCTCGCCGCACGACGCTTGTCGCTAACGGCGGGCAAGTCGAAATGGTCGAGCATGTTCTGGCCGCACTGTTCGGCCTGCAGATCGACAATTGCGAAGTCTGGGTCGATGGCGCAGAGCTTCCCGGTCTCGACGGCTCGTGCGCCGGAATCGTCGAAGCGTTGGAAGCAGCCAAAATTGTTGAACAGCCTGCCCTGCGCCGCCGCTTGATCGTCACCGATGTCACTCGCGTCGGAGACGACGACTGCTGGATCGAAGCTCGCCCCATCCGTGGCGATAAACTGGCGGTCAAATACCGCCTCGATTTCGGCAACAACAACCCCATCGGCCGCCAAACGGTCGAGCTGACCATCACACCGGCCACCTTCAAAGCCGAGCTCGCCTCGGCTCGCACCTTCATCCTGGCCGAAGAAGCCCAGTGGCTCCGCGATCGCGGCCTTGGCCTGCGCGTTACGAATCAAGACCTGCTTGTCTTCGGCCCGGAAGGCCCCCTCGATAACGAGCTCCGCATGGAGAATGAGTGCGTTCGCCACAAGGCCCTCGACCTCGTCGGCGACCTCGCCCTTGCCGGCTGCGATCTCGTCGGCCACTTCATCGCGCACAAAAGCGGCCACCGCCTCAACGCCGAGCTTGTCAAATTCCTCCTCGTTGAAGGCCGCCTCGAAGAATATCACCGCAAAACAGCCTAACGGCCGCAGTTCAAGGTTCAACGTTCAAAGTTCAATGTTGAGCCCCTTAACTTTGAACCTTGAACCTTGAACCTTGAACTTTGAACTTTGAACTCATGTCCACCCACGTAGAACCCTCCGCGGCTGTCAGCCCGCTCGCCGAATTGGACGACGATGTCCACGTCGGCCCGTTCTGCGTTGTGGGTCCCAAAGTTCGCATCGGTCGCGGCACTCAACTGCTCAACAACGTCACGATCATGGGTCGCGTCACCATCGGCCAGCACAACCGCGTCTTCGCGGGGGCTGTCATCGGTGGCGACCCGCAAGACATCAGCTATCGCGGCAGCGACACGGAAGTCGTCATCGGCGACGACAACGTCATCCGCGAAGGCGTCACCATCAACCGCGCCACCGAGAAGGAAGACGGCTTCACGACGCTTGGCAGTCACAATTTCATCATGGCCGGCTGTCACATCGCCCACGATTGCCGTGTCGGCAGCCGCGTGATCATGGCCAACGCGACGCTCCTCGGCGGGCACGTCCATGTTGATGACGACGCCACCATCTCGGGCGGCGTTGTCGTGCATCACTTCTCTTCCATTGGCAGCTACAGCTTCATCGGCGGTCTCAGCCGCGTCCTCCACGACGTCCCGCCCTACATGCTGGCCGATGGAAATCCCTCTCGGCCCATGTGCGTCAATATGGTCGCCCTCAAACGGCACGATTTCTCCGCTGAAACGATCCGGGCGCTTACCGAAGCCCATCGCCTGATCTATCGCGCGAAAGTTGGCCTCGAACACGCCCGCGAGCTCCTCCGCGCCGACGGCATGTTAGTTCCCGAAGCCGTTCACCTGCTCAGCTTCCTCCAGCACCAGCACGGCGGTCGCAACGGCCGCGGCCGCGACCGCCGGAGAATCGCCGCATGAACGCCTCTAACGTGGGGCAGGCTACCAGCCTGCCAAGTGCCAAACCTCTCCGCGTCGCCGTCATCGGCGTCGGCCACCTCGGCCGCATTCACGCCCGCCTGCTCAATTCGTTTAGTCCGCAGTCGCAGGCGCAGGCAGACAATCGAGCGATTCATCACGACGCCCGCCTTGTCGCCATCGCCGACCCCTCCGAACCGTCGCGCACCGCCGTCTCCACCGAACTAAAAATCCCCGCCTACGCCGACCACCGCGACCTCCTCGGTCAAATCGACGCCGCCATCGTCGCCGTCCCCACACAATTCCACCACCGCGTCGCCAGCGACTTGCTCCAACACGGCATCCACGTGTTCGTCGAAAAGCCGATCACACTCAACATCGCCGACGCCGACGACCTCATCGCCCAAGCCGCCAAGCGCCGCCTCACCCTCCAAGTCGGACACGTCGAGCGATTCAATCCCGCCTTCACCGCCGCTGTGCCGCATTTGCACGAGCCCAAATACATCGACGCCGTCCGCTCCGGTCCCTACACCTGCCGCTCCACCGACGTCGGTGTCGTCCTTGATCTTCTCATCCACGACATCGACATTGCCCTATCTCTCGTGGACGACGAAGTCACCTCGATTGATGCCGTCGGTGCTCCTGTCATCGGTCCCAACGAAGACTGGGCCCAAGCCCGACTCACGTTCGGCAACGGCTGCGTCGCCAACCTCTTCGCTTCCCGCGTCGCCTGGCAGTCCCAGCGCTCGATGCATGTCATCTGCGCCGATGGAGCTGCCACAATCGACTTCGCTGCCCGCCAAACCAAGCTTATGCGCGTCGGCGGCCAAATCCAATCCGGCCAACTCGACATCAACCGGCTCGACGCTCCAGCCCGGGCTCACCTCAAAGACCACCTCTTCGACGACTACCTGCCGCTGACTGACCTGCCCACGAACAAAGACGCCAACCCCCTCCTCGAAGAACAACATTCGTTTATCGCCGCCATCCACGGCCAATCTGCCATCCCCGTCCCCGGCTCAGCCGGCCGAGCCGCCCTCGACATCGCCGAACGCATTCTCACCATCATCGCCTCGCACCAATCGCGCGGAACCACAGTCGCCCCCTCGATCATCCGCCCGCCGCACTTTCTCTCCGCGCCATCCAAACGCCGTCGTGCCGGCTAACTGTAGTAGAGGCACACTCCGTGTGCCGTCGCTCGTTCCCACGCTCTGGGAGAGGGCTAGAATGAGGGTCTGCCGTTTTCCACGCCGCCGAAACGCGGCGCGCCAGGCGGTCATGTCCCAAGAACACCGCCTCACCAACGAATTACCATGGAAAACTCGCCTAATCCCGCGACCAATCCCATGGCCACCGCTGCCTACCCAGTCCCCGTCGTACCCAACACCCACTCTCTCGCCATCGGCTACCTCGCCTGGCTCTTCGGCTTTCTCGGCTTACACCGTTTTTACTACGGCAAGCCCGTCACCGGCACGATTTGGTTCTTCACCGGCGGCCTCTTGCTCATCGGCTGGTTGATCGACTTCTTCCTGATCCCCTCGATGGACGCCAAAGCCGACCGCCGCTATCTACCCGGCCGAATCGACTACAACCTCGCCTGGATTCTCCTCATCGTGCCATTCTTCGGCCTCATCGGCCTGCACCGCTTCTATATGGGCAAAATTATCACCGGCATCATCTGGCTCCTGACCGGCGGCCTCTGCGGCATCGGCTGGCTCTACGACCTCTGGACGCTCAACGACCAAATCAGCGACCTCAACGCCCGCGGCTGACCGCCATCTATTTGTCCGGCTGAGGCGAAGCGGAAATTACCGGTTGCGGCTCCGACGTCTTTCGCGGAGCACTGCTGTCAAAAACGAGCCATACGGTGTCTCCGACGCAGACGCGCGCCCGGTCCACGGGATTGAACTCGATGTCCAAACTGTTGTTGCCCCGATTCAACTCCAAGCTGGTCACAACGCCGACGAGTTCCTCACCGCGATAGACCCGGTCCCCCAGCGCAATCCGCGGCCGCGGCCCCGTCAGGCCGCCCGTTCGCCCCATATGCCCGGGCGTGTCGCCCAAATATTTACCGTCAAAGCTTTGGACGACCTCAAATTCGATCCGATTCGTGGCCGTCGGGTTTTGGGTCTTGGGTACCGCTGAATTTTGGATCTTCACCGCCCCCGCCTTTTCGGCGATTGCCTTGTCCGCCCCTGCCTTTTCCACGCCCGGCTGCTGGCCAGCCGACCATAGCTGCCAACCAACGGTAAACACCACAGCAAGAAGGATCGACGGAAGCCACTTCAATGTATTTCGCATGTTGTTTTGCCTTTCGATGCAAAGCTGGCCAACTCTGAGTCGCAAATCGCGGACCAGACCATGGTAGTCGAAGCCATCCGCGCGCAAGCTAGCGAAATCAGCGTTGCCTAGCTTTGCCGCCTCATTTAATCTCCGCGCGGAACCCTCTGCGGTCTCCGTTCCCTCCCGTTTAACATTCTCTCCGCAAATCTGGCGGACCAATCGAATGCTCTCCTGGCGACGCCTCATGATCGTGATCGCCCTCCTCCTCGCCGCGCGAGCCGTCATGGCGCTCGTCGGCGGCGCCTCGTCTTCATCCAGTGAGTTCTCCGACGCCTTCACTCCTTCGCCTGAATTTCAGGAGTGGATCACGAAGCTCGTCCGCGATCAGCTTCCCGACAACTACGAGAAGCGGAAAAACTGGGGCCATCAGGCCAAGTCCTTCGACGGCGTCTCGATTCAGCTCGACGACGGCCGCCTCAAGACTCACCGCAAGTTCGCCGACAAAAACGACGGCCAGTGGCAGATGTACCGCGTGAAGCTCCGCGAGCCCGACGAGCAATTCGACATCAAGATCGCCAACATCAAGAAGCTCGACGGCGGCAAAGTCGGAATGGAAATCACCGCCGTCGCCGCGCTCGAAGTCTTCGGCCGCCAATCGCAATGGGAACACGGGATTCAGGTCTATAGCATCTCCGCCGAAGCCGACGCCCGCGTCCGCCTCTGGGCCCGCGTCGAAATCGCCACTCACATGGACTTCACCCGCTTCCCGCCTGATGTCTCGCTCGACCCCGAAGTCACCGCCGCCAAATTCGCAATTCCCGATTTCCGCCTCCGCCGCATCGGCGATTTTTCCGGCCCCGTTGTCCGCTCCCTCAGCCACACCACCCGCGAAGCCCTCGAAGAAAAACTCGCCGACGACAACGCCAAGCTCGTCGCCAAGCTCAACAAGTCCATCGACAAGCAAGAGAAAAAGCTCCGGCTCTCTCTCGCCGACATCGCCAGCAGCAAATTCTCCGGCCTCCTCGATGCCAAGGCGGAATCGACTCCGCCAAAGTAGGGCCGTCGAGTAGGTCCCGCCGGCCGGCGGGCCCCAGTCATGGCGCGGTTTAACTTGCCTGTGTCGCAACACGCCAATCCTCGACAGCCCAAGTTGCGGGTGTCGCCCTGGGTTAGCAATCGTTGAAACGCTGAAAGCCCCAGCGGGTCAGACTCTCCTCAACAGCAACCAGTTACAATGCCTTACGTAGATGCCTATTTCATCCTGCCAAACCGGCACGAGGAATAACTTATTCCTCTATTCCTGCCCATCATTTTCGCAACTCTCAGCCGCCGCACGACTTCGCGACTTATTACTCCGCCCCTATTTCAAGAAAACGTCCCTCCTCGCCATCAATCCTGAATCTTGAACTTTGAACCTTGAACTCTGCCGCGCTAACCTTGAGCGCAACGCCCATCCAACCCCATAGCCCAACTCCACCACGCACAATCACTTACAATGTTTCCTCCAGCCCTTCGTAATGAAAAAAAGCTTCGAACTTTAGCGCCGACCCATCACACCAACATGAAAAAACTGCTCTCGATCATCTTGCCGCTCGCCCTATTCACCTTGGCCGCAGCCTGCTTGGCCGTCGATAAGCCCAACTTCGTCCTCATCTTTGCCGACGACCTCGGCATCAACGACCTATCGTGCTACGGCCGCAAAGATCAGCACACGCCAAATTTGGATCGCATGGCGTCCGAAGGTATCCGCTTCACCTGCGGCTATTGCTCGCAGCCGATTTGCTCGCCGTCGCGCGCCGGCATCCTCACGGGAAAGACTCCCGGCCGATTGCACCTGACTACGTTCCTTCCTGGCCGCCCCGACGCCAGGTCGCAGATGGTGCTGCACCCGAAAATCAACCTGCAGCTTCCGCTCGATGAGAAGACGCTCGCCGAATACCTCAAAGACGCCGGCTACAGCAGCGCCTGCATCGGCAAGTGGCATTTGGGCAATGCCGGTTTCGGGCCGAAAGAGCAAGGCTTCGATTACGTTTACGCGAGCGCCGCGAATACCACGCCGTCCGACACCGAAGGCGGCAAAGGCGAATACGACCATACCAAGCACGCCCTCCAATTCCTCGACGACAACAAAGACAAGCCTTTCTTTCTCTATGTGCCCTACAACACGCCACACATTCCGCTGGCGGCGAAAGAGCAGCTCATCGCGAAGAACAAAGACTCGTTCTATCCGACGTATGCGGCGATGATGGAGACAATGGACGACTGCGTCGGACTGATTTTGAAAAAGCTTAAGGACCTCGGACTCGATGAAAAGACGCTTGTCATTTTCACATCCGACAACGGCGGCCTGTCGGTGCTGGAATTTCCCGGCGGACCATCCACGTACAACGCGCCCTATCGTGGTGGCAAAGGCTACGTCTATGAAGGCGGGCTCCGCGAGCCGACGATCATCCGCTGGCCCGGTAAGATCAAGCCAGCCGTCATCGACACGCCCATCATCCACCTCGATTTCGTTCCCACTTTGCTGACGCTGGCTGGTGCCTCGGTTCCCAGCGGCCTCGACGGCCAAAACATCGCGCCTCTGTTGCTCGAACAGCGCGATCCCGGCGCGCGAAAATTCTTCTGGCACTTTCCGCATTACAACAACCAAGGCGGCCGACCCGCCGGCGCCGTTCGCGACGGCGACTGGAAGCTCGTCACCTACTATGACACAGGCGAGACACAGCTTTTCAGTCTCAAGAACGACGTCGGCGAGGCTACGGACCTCGCCAAAAAAGAGTCGGCTGAACTATCGCGGCTAAAAAAACTCCACGACAATTGGCTCGTTTCGATCGACGCCCAGCGCAATACGCCCAACCCTGATTTCGACCCGGCTCTGTTCAAAAAGCTCTATGTCGATTTCGACCCCTCCCGCCCCATCCACCGATCCACAGCCGCCGAAATGGCAAAAGACATGGCCGACTGGCGGGCCCTGATGAACGAAGTCGTCGCCTCCAGCCGCGCCGAACAGAAAGCAAAAAAGGGCAAGAAATGAGGTGGATTTTCGCGCATTCTTCGGCTTAGAATGGCACCCAGATCATTTCCACCGCGGAACGAGGCAAGGCGGAGGTGAAAACATGTCGGCGGCCGAAATCAATGGCAGTCCCCTGACGAACCGCAAAGGGCTCTGGTTCGCGGAATTCGCATCCAGATCCTACGGCACGCTCGAAGCCGTGCTCGACGGCTCGAAAGAATCGCCCGACCCCATGCAGGCGGAGGCTCTCCGTCGGTTCACCAAAAACATCGACGAGAATGTCAACAAGCTCCGCAGCCGGCTGTTCTTAGCTTTCCTCTTTCGTCCCGTCCGCATCGCGCCGAACAAAAAGGGCAAAGTCGGCGTCCAATTCCGCAACATTTTGACGGGCGATCAAAAGAAGATGGTCGTCGAGTGACGTGGGCCATTCACCCCCACGGCGCCAGCCCAAATTCTGATTAAAAGACCGCAATTTCTATCGCCATGGCGCATCGTCCCGTTATGTCGTGGAATATATGCGTTTTAACTGTTCTGGGACACGCTAAACTATTCCCTGCATTCACATTAGGGATATTACGACCAGTATTCTCGCCAAGTGTTCGCCGGATTTATGGGAATTCCCATTCCTCGCTGTCTTCCCAAATTAACTGGGGTTGGCTACGCTGGAGCGGCAGTCGGTTCCCGCCATTTTGATGCTGCCGGCTGCGATGCATGCCGAGTGCGGAGTTCGCGCGAACTGACTACAAAACCAGTGCGTCGCAACTCCAGTCGGCAGGCTTCGACTTTGCAGTCGTCGCCCAGCGAGCATTAGCCAATCCTTACGAAGCACCTGCTCGCAAAAGCTCGGTGATCTACGCTTGTTGCCTCTTAGGCAATTTGTCCCGTCGGTAACGACCATAACACGCGTGAAACAAAAAAACGATTCGTAACAATCGGCACGGCTGCCGGCCACAAAAGTGAGTAGCCACAAGCGAACTGCTACGTTGGCTATCGCCTGTCCAAATCATGCCTGGAGATTGAAGAAACAAGCGGCGGCCGGCCGACCATCCTTCGGATAACGACCTCCCGCGATTAAAACCTCTCGCCTCTCTTCCCCTGGGTGCGCCTGACGCTTTCGCACCCGACGCCATCGGTTTGATGGCGAAAATCCAGCGGCAAGATGCGGCTACCGGCGCACGAGCGCCACCACCAACCCGGCGCGCCAGCGCCGCCCCAACCCCTCCCACCAGCGTCAACGAGCATCACCATCCATGGAATTTCGCAAGATACTGACGCTTCGCGGACCAAACGTCTGGGCAAACTTTCCCGTGCTGGAGGCGTGGGTCGATCTCGGCCCATACAACGATTCATGCTCGGATGAGATTGCCGGTTTTAACGACCGCATCAAGGGTTGGTTTCCTTCGATGATCGCGCACCGCTGCAGCGTCGGCCAGCACGGCGGTTTCTTCCAGCGGCTGGACCGTGGCACCTACCCAGCCCACATCCTCGAACACCTCACGATCGAGCTGCAGACGCTGTGTGGTAGCGAAGTCGGTTTTGGCCGCGCGCGGGCCATCGAGGAGAAAACCGGTTTGTATCGCGTCATCGTCGAATACGAAGAAGAAGAGCTGGGAAAAGCCT
>DASXLL010000281.1:0-38866 GCA_036496265.1 Pirellulaceae bacterium
ATGTTTCGTCGCAGTTCATTGTTGGCGTTTTGTGTGTTGATGGTGCGGACCGCTGTGGCTCAGCCTGCTGCTGGTTCTTTCCAACCACCGGCCGATCTCGCGTTTCGCGAAGTGACTATTATCAGCGAGGGCTCGCGACTCGGCGGCGAAGCGTTTTGCCTCAAAGAAAACGAAGGCCAGCCGCTGCCGACCATTATTCTCTGTCACGGCTGGGGCGGAATTGCCGAGCGACTGCGGCCGGAGGCGGTGGCGTTCGCGCGAGCGGGGTATTTCGCGGTGTCGTTCGATTATCGCGGCTGGGGCAAAAGCGAGGGGCGCATTGTGGCTGCGAAGCCGCTGGTGCGCGGGAAGCCAAATGAGCCGCGCGGGAAAACCGGCGAGCCGATCGCCGCTGAAGTGACTGAAATTCGCGAGGTTGTCGATCCGCTCGATCAAACGACGGACTTGGCGAATGCCATTCATTGGGTTTACAGCGAAAAGCAATGCGATCGCAATCGCATCGGCCTGTGGGGCTCCAGCTATTCTGGCGGCCACGTCGTTTATGCCGCAGCTCACGATTCGCGAGTGAAGGCGACGGTGAGCCAGGTGCCGGGAATGGATAGCCGGTTTGTGCTGGCTGGTAAGGCGAAACAGCAGACGTATGACGAGGCGACGAAGCGGACGCATGGCGAGATTGGATATCCGCCGCCGAGCGCGGTTACGGTCGGCGCGCTGCGCGGCGCGCCGATTCGCGAACGGCTGATGAACTATGCTCCGGTGGAGGAGGCGGACAAAGCGCCGGGCTGCGCAATGCTGTTCCTCATCGCGGAGAAAGAAGAATTGTTTGACAATAAGGATCACGGTATCAAGGCATATGAGCGGGCCAAAGGGCCGAAAAAGCTGGTCACGATTCCGAACATTACGCACTACGGCGTTTACAATGAAGCCCGCGAGCAGGTGCGAAAGCTGGCGATTGAATGGTTTGATGAGCACTTGAAGGCTAAAGCGGCGAAAGATTAGGTAATGGCGTCGGCTGGGAGCACGAGGATCAAGCCTGGGAGGGCGAGGCTCCTGCCGAGCCTTGGAGTTGTCACCATTGGGAGGGCGAGGCTCCTGCCGAGCCTTTGGGCCGAAATCGCGTTCGGCTCAGCAGGAACTTCGCCCTCCCAGACACATGGAGCGCTGAACATGGACCCTAAATATCGCGAGATGGTCGATTTTCTCGTTGGCCTGGGCACGGACTCGGTGCCGCACAGCGGCGATCACGGTTTTCTCGCCCACCTGATCGGCGTTTTCAAAGATTTGGAGGGTTGGGGATGCGAGGCGGATGTGTGCCAGGCGGGAATGTTTCATTCGATCTACGGGACGGAGAAGTTTCAGCGGTTTTCGCTGCCGCTGGAGCGGCGGGGCGAAGTGCAAAAGCTGATTGGTGAGCGAGCGGAGTGGCTGGGATTCGTGAACTGCGTGATGGATCGGCCGTCGTTCGATCGGCTGATCACGACCAAGGGCCCTTATCAGATCATCAACCGCATTACCGGTGAGCCGATTGGATTGAACGAGCGCGATTACCACGATCTGTGCGTCGTGCATTTGTGCGATTGGCTAGAGCAAGTGCCGCGGAGCCAGCAGTGGGACTATCGGCGCGAGGCCTATCAAAACCTCGCGGATCGTCTCGGTGGGATTGCGAAGGAATCGTTCGAGCGAGTGTATGCGGCAGCTGTCTGAGTTTTCAAACTATAAGCTACCCACGACAACATCCCGACCGAAACGATGTTCCACAGCTTTTTGAACAGAAGAAAGCAAAGGTAGCAAAGAAGGTAGCGAATTGAATTGAATTCTTTGCTTCCTTTGCTGCCTTCTGTTCATTTGATCGCCGGGGCTTAACGTATGAGTGACCTCTATTTCAACAAGAGTCTTGTTATGAGCTTCGTTTATCGTGTTGCGATCGCGGTTTTGTTGTCGGCACTTGTTGGCGTCGTTCGGTCTGATGAGCCGAAGCCGCCGGAAGGGTTTCAGGCGATTTTTAATGGGAAGGATTTGTCGGGCTGGGAAGGCGGGCCGGAATATTGGAGCGTCAAAGACGGCTGTCTGACCGGCGTGACCGATGGAACGCTGAAGTACAACCGCTTCATCATGTGGAAGGGTGGGACGCTGAAGAATTTTGAGCTGCGGGTGCAGGTGAAGTTGACGGCGGGTGGTAACAGCGGGCTGAATTATCGCAGCCAGTATCGACCGGAGTTGGGCGAGTGGGTTGTGACCGGGTATCAGTGCGATGTGGTGCCGGGGCGAGCGGATTACAACGGGATGTTGTATGAGGAACGCGGGCGGCGGATTTTGGCCCATACGGGCGAGAAGGTGATTATCGACACGGAGGGGCAGCCGTGGGTGATTGATAAATTGCCGATCAAAGAATTTCCGGCTGGGGAGTTTCACGAATACCGCGTGCTCGTTCGTGGCAACCACCATCAACATTGGATCGACGGCCATCAAACCGTCGATGTGATCGATCTCGATGAAAAAAGGCGGGCGTTAGAAGGAATTCTGGGCGTGCAGGTCCATGTCGGCCCCGCGATGGAAATCCAGTACCGCAACTTCTTCGTCAAGCACCTGCCAGACGACCTGTCGATCATCAAACCGGCTGACGCACCGATTCCGACTTCCGCAGTCAAGGTTGTGCCGCAGGGGCAGCCGAAAAAGAAGTGACAGACCATTTTTAGACGGAGGCATTGAGACGGAGAAAACACAAAGGGCACCAAGAGCACAAAGCGAGCAAGTTGTTTTGAAAATTCTTCGTGCTCTTTGTGTGCTTTGTGTTTAAATCTTCTGAATGGGTGGAAGATTTCTTTGATTCACGGCGTTGCCGGCAAGGGGACTTGCCCGGGACTGGCCAAATATGCGATCAAGTCCTTGATTTCGTCGGGTGAGAGACGGTCGAAGAGGCCTTCGGGCATCATGGAGAGTGGGGAGTTTTTGCGGGCTTCGATGTCGGCGATGGGTAAGGAAAGCGTTTCGTTGGCGGTTTGGATGGTGAGGGTTAGCGGATTGTCTTCGAGGATGACGCCTTGGAGGATGCGGCCGTCGGTGAGGCGAAGGATGACGACCTGGTATTCGCGGGGGACGATGCCGCTGGGGTCGAGCACGTTGTCGAGGACGTAGTCGAGGTTCGCCCGCTGCGAGCCGGTGAGCTCGGGGGCGATTTTGGCCCCTTCGCCGAACAGGCGATGGCAGGTGGCGCAAGTTTTGGCGAAGACGGCGCGTCCTTGCGATAGATCGGCCGATTTGAGTGTGCCCTCCGTGAGCTGCGTTTTGTAGGCGTCGATCTTTTCTTGCTTGTCAGCCGAGGCGCGGCGGATGTTGCCCCAGACTTTGGTGAGGCGATCGGTGACGCGCTGGTCGTTGATGGCTTGGAGCTGGCGGATCGTTAGCGCCGAGACATCTTGCCGCGGGATGATGCCTTGCTCGATGGCGTCGAGCAGGACGAGGGCGTAGATGGGTCGGGCGCTGAGGGTTTGGATCGCGTCTTGGCGCTCAAGCGAATTCAGTGACGTGTATATGTTGACCAGTTTGGGCGGGATTTGGGGCGAGTCGTAATTAGCAAGTGCGCGGATCGCGTCAGGTCGAAGGCTATCGTCTTTCAATAGCGAAAGCAGGATGCCGAGGAAGCCCGGCTCGTGTTTGGCGCTCAGCAACTCCAGCGCGCGGCGGCGATGGACCGCATTGATTTGCGGCTGATAGAGCAAGCTATCTTTCAGAAGCGAAATGAGCTGCCGATCGCCGTAAATGACGCCGAGTTCTTTGGCATCTTCCCGAACGTCGGCATTCTCGCTCGCCGCGAGTGCTGCATACGTATTGCGCCAGGAGGTGGGAGCGGCGACGGTGCGGCGGCCACGGTAGGCTTCTTTGAGGCCGCCGAGAATATCGAGACGGACCGGATCGGAGGAGGTGGCGAGGGTTTTGAGGAGTTCGTCTAGGATCCAGGCGCTGCTGGTGGGCGGAGATTTTGGATTTTGGATTTTGGATTTTAGATTGTCTTCGGCTTTTGCGGATTTCCCCTGGCTGCTGGCCCCTGGCCCCTGGCTCCTGGCTCCTGGCTCCTGGCCCCTGGCGTCCTCGCCCTCCCGTACTGCGACGAGGCGACGCACAACGTATTGCCGCACGAGGGGAATTTGAATCTTGGGAATCAGCTCGATGGATTTGCGGACATTGCGGGGGACGAGGGGCTCGAAGCCGTACCAGTACATGAGCGGCAGGTACTGGTCGTCGGCGTCTTCGGCATGAGCGAGGAGGGCTTCGGCGATGGGCCAACGGTCGTCGAGGGGAATGCGCTGGACGGCGGAGGCGAGGTGGACGCGGATATACGGTGACGAGGCTTTCGCTGCTGCAAGTATCGCGTCCAATTCCGCGGCCGACGGTGAGCGGCTTTCAATGGCAAAATCGATTGCATGCGCACGTACAGTCTCGTCTTCGGCCGAGGTAATCAGGCTCACAATTTGCGAGGGTCGCAATTGACCAGTGACTTTCTTTGTAGAAAGCATTCGCAAGGCAGTTTTGCGCACTAGCCGCGTCCCATTAGCCAACAACTCATTCACATCACGCGGTATAACTTCGTCCAAAGTTTTTTTCGCTGCGTCAGTGAGTTTTCCTGTGGCAGCACGCTCTTGCAATATGCGCCGTGCGTGACGAGCGTACCATTCGTTGAAGTTTTGAAACTGGATAAGTTCCGTATCAGCGGTTTTTGAAAAATCTCCTGAAGGAAAAGTTTGCAGGAGACGTTGACCGTCGTCACCCGGCATTCGTGGCTGTCCGAAGTCGTACATGATCTTGAAGATACGTCCACTGGTGCGGTCGATTTCCATTTCGTTGCGGTCGTGGCACTCGCCGATGTCGGACCAGTCGGATATATAGACGCCGCCGTCGGGGCCGTATTTACAGTGCAGGCCGCGGAACCAGGGGTCGCCGGAGAAGGCGAGGTCGGGGCCGTGGTGGGCGATGTAGCTGCTGCCGTGGGGCTCGAGCTTGTCGCAGTTGAGTCGCTGGCCGTGGATGTTGAGCATGAAGGCGCTATTGCGATATTCGGCGGGCCAGTTGTCGCCGAGGTAGATCATGCAGCCGCTGTGGGCGTGGCCGCCGCCGAAGTCGTGATGCTTTTCGCCGCCGCGGGCGGTGGTCCAGTGGCCGCCGGCCCAGTGCTGATGGTCGGCGCAGCTTTCCATGAGGTCATAGACATACGGCGTTGGGTCCTGGCCGTGGTTAGGCATGCGGACATAGTGACCGCCGGGGATGACGTGGAAGAGGTGCTTGATCACGCAGTTGGTGATGAACATCTCGCCGCGCTCGTCCCAGTCGATGCCCCAGGGGTTGGTGGTGCCGTTGGCATAAACTTCCCAGTCGTGCCGCACGGGGTGATAACGCCAGACGCCGCAGTGGACGACTTGCCGCTTCTCATCGGGTGTGCCGGGCTTGCCGACGAGCGACGGGGCGGTGATGCCGTGACAGCCGTAGAGCCAGCCGTCAGGTCCCCAGGCGAGATTGCCGAAGACATTGTGCTGGCATTTGAGCGTGAAGCCGTCGAGGAGGATTTTGGGCTCTCCGTCGGGCTTGTCGTCGCCGTCTTTGTCGGGAATGAAAATGAAATTCGGCGTCGAGGCGAGCCAGACGCCACCGAAGCCGACTTCGATGCCGCTGAGGTTGACGCCGTTATCGAGGAAGACGGTGCGTTTGTCGTGTTTGCCGTCGTTGTCGGTGTCTTCGAGGATCGTAACGCGGTCGTGACCCGTGTTGTCCGATCGCCAGCTTGGGTACGAAAAATTCTCGATTACCCACAGGCGGCCGCGATCGTCGAATGTGAAGGCGATGGGTTGGGTGATGGCCGGTTCGGCGGCGAAGCAGGTGGCTTTAAAGCCGGGAGGGAGTTTTATGGAGGCGGCGGCTTCGTCGGGGGGAAGTGGTTTGTCAGGAGGTGCCGTGGTTGGTTGTTGGGCGGAGCTGGTCGTGGCGTATAAGCAGAGAGACAGAAAAATGTGGGACAGAAAAATGAGTGAGTAGGGTTGCGGGCGCATGGGAGGGTCGGAGCTGGAGGGGTTTTGGTGGGCTGGAGAGCTTGCAGTAAATGCAGTTATCGCTTGGTCTGGAGCGGTTTGCCAGTCAGCATAAATCGCGGCTTTTCCGCTTGAAAATATTTCCGAAATTCTCGCCCGGTTTTGCGCCCAAATCGCGATATAGCTTTGGAAGGCGTTCGCCTCCTTCCAACTTGAAACCCGAAACTTGGAACGTGAAACTCCGACTTCGGCTCAACTTGAGCGCCACCCCTCCGACAACGAAAATCCTAATCCGAAGAACACCAGCAACTTACAACGACCAGAAGACCTCGTCGTAATGAAAAAACTTCAAACTTTAGCGCTGTGGGCCGGTCATTTTGGTGCGGAGAGGAGCCAGTTCTTGGAGAATCGGGCGAGCGTGAGGTGTTTGTAGTTGTCGCGCTCGTAGAGGAGACCGATTTCGCCGTTTGGTAGGACGGCGAGGGAGGAATAGGCGGAGGAGGGTTCGCAGATGAGACGGGAGAAAGGCCAGGTTTTGCCGTCGTCAGTGCTGGCGCGGACGGTGACGTGGTCGCGGCCTTTGGAGACGGCGGGGTTGCTGAAGAGGAGGATGCCTTTGTCAGCGGCATTGGCCTCGGGCCACGAATAGCGGATCAGACTGGCTTGGCAGACGGATTCGACGAGGGTGGGGTCGTCGTACGTCGGCTCCCAAGTCGCTCCACCGTCTTTGCTGAGCGAAATGCCGCGGCAGGCTTTGCCACGGTACGAGCGGCTGTTGAGCATCAGTGTGCCATCGGTGAGCTCGACGACGGCGCATTCGTTCATGCCGAAATCGGTGGAACCGCCGAGCTGCCAAGATTGGCCGTGGTCGTCGGAGTAAATCACGTGCGAGCGGCCGGACTGGTGCCAATCGCCTTTTTCATCCTTGGGGCCAATCACACGATGATCGCAGGGAATGACGAGGCGGCCTTTGTATTTGCCGCGGGTGAGCTGGATGCCGTTACCTGGTCCAGTGGCATACCAGTTCCAGTCTTTTTGCTTCGTAGTGGCGGTGATTTCGCGCGGTTTGGACCAGGTGTGGCTGTCGTCGTCGGACGAAAGCAGGAAGACGCCGTCGTTGTCGCGATTGAACGGTAGCCACAATGTTCCCGTTTGCTGATCGACGACCGGGCACGGATTGCCGATGGTGATTTTCTCGGTGCCGCCCTCTTCGTAAATCAGCTCCAGTTTTCCCCAGGTCTGGCCGCCGTCGGTACTGCGTTTTTGCACCAGATCGAGATCGCCATGATCGCCGCGGCCTGTCTTGCGGCCTTCGCAGATAGCCAACACCGTTCCGTTTTTGCTGGCGATGAGAGCCGGGATGCGGTAGGTGTGGTAGCCTTCCTGGCCGCCGGTGAAAACATCGGACTCTATTAGATCGGCAGCTTTGGCGGAGCTGATGCAGATCAGTGCGAAGCTTGCTAACACTGTGGCTTTGCTGATTAACGCAGAGGCACAGAGACGCAAAGGCGCAGAGAGGTAAGACAGAATTTTATGAAGCAATGAATGCATTGGTGTCGGTTATATGTACTTAGCGGGCTTTTAGCATCTTCAAAAATTCGCGCATGAGGTGGGCGTTGTCCATCCAGTAGCGGGAGGTGACGATGTTGCCGTCGAGGACGACTTCTTTGTCGACGTATTTCGCGCCGCCTTGCTCGGCGTCGAGCTGGCACTTCGGCACGGTGGTGACCGTGCGGCCGCCGATAATGCCGGCAGCGGTGAGAATTTCGATGCCGTGGCAGACGCAGGCGATGGGTTTGCCGGCTTGATGGATCTCGCGCATGACGCGGAGCAGGTCTGGGTTGTAGCGGATGTATTCGGGGGCGCGGCCGCCGGAGACGAAGGCGCCGGCGAAATCGCCGCCTTTGGCGTCGCGGAAGGCGAGCGTGGCTTTGATAAAGTAGCCAGGGCGCTCTTGGGTGATGTCCCAGGGGATGTTGCTGTCGGGCGGAATCTCGTGGATGACCGTGTGGTAGAGGCGGGCTTCGGGGCCGGAGACGACGACGTCGAAGTTTTCCTCTTGGAGGCGGTAGTAGGGATAGAACGTGTCCATTGCTTCGGTGGCGTCACCGAGTGGCATGAAGATTTTCATGGGGGAGAAGAAGGGGGTTCGGGGCTCGGGATTCGGGACTAAGGGGCACTTACTGAGATGGTAGCGCTTAATCGGTCACGGAACGCCACCGAGGGCGTTGTCTACAGCGCGATTGATTCCGGCGGCTTTGAAGGCGGCGGAGAGGTGATTGTAACATTTGCGGGCGGCGGTTAGCGGGTTGTAGTCGGGCTTGTTGGAGAGTTGGCTGCTGACTTCGACGATGATGTCGCCGTGGTAGCCGGCAGCTTGGATGAACTTCAAAAGGCGCGGGTAGTCGGTGGTGCCTTCGCCGGGGAGAAGGAAGCCGCGTTTGGCTGTGACATTTTCGCGTGCGGGGGGCTCGGTGTCTTTGACATGGATAAATAGAGAGCGAGGAATGAGCCGATCGACGGTTTCCTTCATATCCAGGTTTTGGAGCTCGAAATGGCTGTAGTCGTAAGCCGGGACGAGCCAAGGACTTGAGACTTGGTCCAGAAGCCATAAAAGCTGGTCGGGACGCTGGGTGGCGTTGCCGATGTGGGCCTTTACGGCGAGTTTGACCTCGGCGGCGGCCATGACCTTCGCGTAGTCGCGGAGGCGGTCGATGAGTTTGTCTTTCACTGATTCAAAGTCACCCGCTTTGCCGCCCATGATGGTTTCGATAAGGGGCGGCTGAGCGCCCTTGGGGGCTAACTCGCGTGCGATCGTCCCCGCTCGCTTGAGTCGATCGAGATTCGCGCGATGCGCGTCGTCGCTGCCGAGCGCGGGCAAGTTCTCCATGAGCGAGGTGAGACGCAAGCGGCGCGCTGCCAGCATGTCGCGATAGCGCGTGACTTGCTCGGCGGTGATTCGCGCGCTGTCGGCGGGCCAGTCGCGCATGACTGGCAGCTCGGTGCAGTCGTAACCAATTTCGGCAAGCGCGGAGAGCGCGTCGTCGATCGTCAGCGACTTCATTCCATACAAACTGAAACCCAGCCCCATCGTGCCGGCGATCGCGCGATTATTATCTTGCGCGCGCGAAAATGATCGCGCAGCGACTGTCGCGCTGAAAAAAAATGCACTTCGCGAAAAAAAATTTCGGCGTGTGATTTCATCAGTGTGATGCATCATCGATTACTCCTTCGTGATTGCGCGTGAAATGATTTCATCAATCAAAATACTATCTCTCGCGCGATCGTGCTCGCATGCGCGAGCGCGTGATTGAAATTTTTTCAGCGCGAGCGCGCGAGCACTCGCTGAAAAATTTCTGCTCAAGTTCGCGAGTTCGACTTGACGAAACTACCGCGAAGTTGGTTCAATTCATGCAAGCACAAGCAATGGAGTTGCTTTTGCGAGCGATTGAAAGCGAGCAACGATGCTCGCGATCGAACGCTGAAGCAGGAAGCGGATCATCATCGACCACATCAAGCGACGGATCGCGAGAGTGAATCGAAACCATCCGCTGACAAGTTTGACGCAAGCTCTGGTAGCGAGCGACAAGCTTGTAACGATGCAACCAACCGCCCGCTCCGCAATCGGCGTCCCGGAGCAGGCATCGGACGGATAACAGGACGCCTCACAAGTAGGAGCCATTTACATGGCAGCTAAGAAGAAGACCGCCAAGAAGTCGACGAAGAAGAAGACCGCCAAGAAGGGCAAGAAGTAGTCCTTCCGCGCCAGGCCTCTGGCTCGGCCCAGCTCGCCGCTAAGCTTCGTGCTTACCCGGCTGGCAATCGTCGTGACAGTCTTGGTGCGAACTTCTAAGCAACAACGAGACAGGCCGGCTGCGAAAAGTCCTTAGCTGGGCTTTTTGCAGCCGGCCTAAAAATTGCGCTCACATGGAATGGAAATTGACCGCAAAACGCTAGCAACGCAGCCGGCAGGTACCTTCAAGAGTTCATTTAACCGCGGATTTCGCTGATATCGCGGATATAAAGAGGCATTGTATCCGCGTTATTCGTGTCATCCGCGGTTCATTCGCATGACCTTGGCAAACCGCTTTCGATGGGCGGCTGCGGCCAATAAGATAGTTTGTGACTTTTGATTTCTGACCTCTGACATCTATTCTTTGCTGTGGCGCGATACGTTCTTCGATATGGTTCGACTCGGGCTGTGGGGCTGTTTCAGCCGCGGGGGCAGGATCGTTACGAGCGCGGCATGCGCGTCGTTGCCCGGACGCCCCGGGGTCTCGAATCGGCGGAAGTACTCGCTGAGGCGACGGATGAGCAGGCGAAGATGCTCGAGGGAACGCCGGGCGGCCACATCATGCGGGAGATGTCGGCTGAGGATCAGAATGAGTTATCGCACATTCAGGAGCGCGAGCCGGCGGCGTTCGAATCGTGCTTGAAGCATGTTCAGAATCTCAAGTTGCCGATGCAACTCGTGGATATCGAGCGGCTGTTTGGCGGCGAGCGGCTGGTGATCTATTACATCAGCGAGGAGCGGGTCGATTTCCGCGACCTGGTGAAAGCGCTGGCCAGCGAGTTTCAAACGCGAATCGAAATGCGGCAGATCGGCGTTCGCGACGAAGCGAAGCTGCTGGCCGACTACGGTGACTGCGGCCAGCCGGTCTGCTGCGGCACATTCCTCAGCGAGATGCCGCCCGTGTCGATGAAGATGGCCAAGGTGCAGAAGGCCACGCTCGACCCGACGAAAATATCCGGCCGCTGTGGACGACTGAAGTGCTGCCTGCGATATGAATACGATATCTACGAAGACCTGCAGCGCGACATGCCGCCGATTGGTTCCGACATCGTCACCAAAACCGGCCGCGCCCGTGTCCTCGCCCAAGAAATCCTCTCCCAGCAGCTCATGGTAGCGATGGAAGATAACCGCCGTGTTCTCATTCCCGCCGCCGACGTCCTGAGTATCCTCAAGCGCGGCTCCGGCCACCGCGAAGATCGACCGAGGCGGGAGCGCGGGCCGGAGAATGCGCGGGATGAGGCGCCCACCCAACAGGCGCCGGGGGCGGAGGCGGGCGAGGAACCTAGGACCAACTAAGGCTGGTCAAGCAACTTGCCCGCGCGACTGCTTGACCGTGACCGAGACGCGCGCCCCGGTACGCCCAAGCATCTCCATCAGGCTATCGACGCTAAATAATTGAATCTTGCCTCTCACGAGGGCACTAATTCGCGGCTGCGTAACGCCCAGCAGCTTGGCAGCTTGCCCTTGCGTGAGACCACGATCGTCAATCAGTTTGCTGAGGCTGATCATCAGATCGGCACGTATGCGGAGATTTTCCGCTTCGCTGTCAGTGAACCCCAGATCGCGGAACACGTTGCCCGAAGATCGCTCGATGCGCATGGCGATTTATTTCTCCTTCCTCTTGTTGCGGATGCGTTTTAATTCGGTGAACCGTCGCCGCGCGATTTCGATCTCGCGCTGCGGCGTTTTTTGAGTTTGCTTGTGAAACGCGTGCAAGACATACACCGCCTCTGAAAATTTCGCGACATAAAACACACGAAATTCGCCGGCCGAATGAATGCGTATCTCGACCACCCCCGGCCCAACCCCGCTCATTGGCCGCCAATCCGTGGGCGACAGTCCTTGTTGGACTCGCCGGAGCTGAAAACCAGCCTCCTGACGAGCCTCCTTGGAAAACGCTCGCACATCCGAGCGTGCCGAGCCAAGCCAGACGATGGGCTTATCGAGCATAAAGTGTATTATACAACATCTTGTATATTATGGCCATTCCGCGAAACTCAATAAAGGGCCCACCGCATACTCCCCACCGACTACCACAGCGCATCGCTAAATGTATTTTTGCTTGCTTGAGCAATTGCACATGCTCTAATTACGCGGTCAAGCCGTTGCTATTAAACGTGCTCAAGGGAACGCCGATTATGAAACTTGCAATCGCAGTCGTTGCTTTGCTTGCGGTGGATGTTGGCCTCGCAATGGCAGAACCGCTGGGAATCTCTAACGTCATACTTTTGGATCGGGGTCGCGACTTTGAAAAGGATTTAGGCGTAAGCGACGAGGTAGCCCACAATCTGGCGCTTTTGCGTGATGAATATCGAATCGCCCGTCAGAAAGCACACGAGGATGCTGGGCTTAATCCGAACCCGCAAAGCACGCGGGGCACCCCCATGACGGCTGAGCAGCGCCAAACTTCTATTAGAATCGGGTCAAAGCTGAATGAGGAATATGTTCCCAAAGCCGCAGCATTATTGTCGCCGGAGCAAATCACGCGGCTTAGGCAGATTGACCTTCAGGTTGATCTTAGGGACTGGGGTCTACAAGCGCTTATGAACCGAGCATTGGAGTTGAAGTTGACCGGCAACCAACGGCGGGCGCTGGACCTGCTGAAGCGTGAGTACAGCCAAGTCCGTTCAGCGACTTCAGCCGGAAACACCCGTGAAGCGACTTCAAAGCTGCAGGGCGAGTACCTGGATAAAGCCATCGAACTACTTACAGAAGAGCAGAGAGCGATGCTGATCGAACTCCAGGGTAGGGAGTTTCTCGGCAGGCGATAAGCCGGAGGCGATCACGTCGCCCGATCTTCGAGTCGACTTGAAACTCACCCACGACCTGAATTCGGCCTCATGCGGTTCACTTTCGTCGTCTGTTTGCATTATTGCTGCCGGCCGCTAAACTCCAATCGCTCCCAGCGACTTCCTGTGTGTTCGCTTTGACTAGGGCTTCATATGACCAGACTTCTTACCGTACTGCTTTGTAGTTTCGCGTTTCCCATCATGACGATTTCCACCGCCAATGCCCAAACGCCAAAGACGATCGGCTCAATCGAGCGGTTGGATCCAGAGTTCGACAAGCTCGTCCCACAGGGGGCAACGATTGAGGTGCTGGGGGCCGGTTTCGATTGGGCGGAGGGCTGCTGCTGGATCAAGGACAAGGGGTTTTTGGTTTTCTCGGACATCCCGCCGAACAAGATTATGAAGTGGGACCCGAAGAGCGGTATGGTTAGCGTGTTCATGGAGAAGGTGGGCTATACGGGCAGCGCGCCGTTTGTGTCGGCGACGCCGGAGCCGGGGACGAATGGGTTGATGCTCGATAGCGAGGGGCGGCTGGTGTGCTGCTGTCACGGCGACCGCGTGGTGAAGCGGATCGAGAAGGACGGCAAGTTCACGATTCTGGCCGACAAGTACGACGGCAAGCGATTCAACAGCCCCAACGACCTCGTCTACAAGTCGAACGGCGATTTGTATTTCACCGATCCGCCGTATGGCTTGCCGGATCGCGAGAAGGACAAAACGCGGGAGCTCGATTGGTTCGGCGTCTATCGCCTCGGCAAAGACGGCAAGGTCACACTGCTGTCGAAGGAAATGACGCGGCCCAATGGCATCGGCTTTTCGCCCGACGAGAAGGCGCTCTACGTCGCTCAATCCGATCCCGAAGCCGCGATCTGGAAGGCGTTTCCGGTGAAGGCGGATGGGACGTTGGGCGGGAGCCGCGTGATTTACGACGCGACGAAGTTGGTGAAAGAAGGGCGGCCGGGTTTGCCGGATGGTTTAGCCGTCGATAAGCAGGGACATATTTGGGCGACGGGGCCTGGCGGCGTTTATTGCATGACGCCGGAGGGAAAGATTTTGGGCCGATTGAACACCGGCGAGCGCACCGCCAACTGCAAATTCGGCGAGGACGGCAAAACGCTGTTTGTGTGCGCGGATATGTATATTTGCCGCGTGAAGACGAATGCGGTGGGGACGAATTACTAAAGTAGGCCAGTAGCTGACTTCAGACGCTTAAATAGCCGGGTTAAATCGCCCAGGTGCGTTGCGGGCGGCTGCGGAGGAGGTTGGCTTCGGGGTCGTCGAGGAAGGATTCGGTGGCAGGGTCGATTTTTAGCTTGCGCTGCAGCACCCAGGCGATGGCGGCGGCGTGACAGGCGATGTGGGAGCGGCGCATGACGTCGGGATTGGCGGCGGTGGCGGCGCGGGAGCGAACGCAGTCGAAGAAGTTGCGGGCGTGAGCCGAAACATCGATGCCACGGACACGTTTCTCGCTTGCCGGCAACAATTTCTGGAGCGATTCCGGCTGAGCAACGATTTCACCTTCGTCGCCCGTTTCGACCCAGCCTTCGTCGCCGATAAAGCGGACGGGGCAGGTGCCGAGGCGGGTGATATAGTGCGGGGAGCGGTCGCCGAAAGGGGTTTTGAGGAAATCGACGATCAGCTTCACGCCGTTGGCATAGCGGCAAACGATGTTGTTTTCTGTCGGCTCGTATTCGATCGGCATGGTGTGATCGGCCTGATTGGCCCACTGGCAGAGATCGATCGTATGAGCGCCCCAGTCCAGCAGGCGGGCGCCGGAGTCAAAATCCCATTGGCCGCGCCATTTGCCATTGACGTATTGGTCGTTGTAGGGTCGCCACGGCGCTGGACCGAGCCAAAGGTTCCAATCCACGAGGTCGCGTTTTGGCGTAGGCTGGGCGGCGAGCCAGGTGTTGTCGAGCGTGGGCACATAGACGGAAGCGTGCATCGTGTGCAGCTTGCCGAGCTTGCCGGTGTGGACCCACTCGACGGCTTTTTGAAAGTTGGGAACGCTGCGGCGCTGCGTTCCGGCCTGGAAGACTCGTTTTTCGCGGTGGATCGTCTCGGCGAGTTGCTGGCAAAGCTCGATCGTGATGCCGCAGGGCTTTTCGCTATAGACATCCTTGCCGGCTTTGGCGGCGAGGATCGACGCCGGTGCGTGCCAGCGGTCGCCAGTGGCGATGAGCACAGCGTCGATATCCTTGCGATCGAGTAGCTCGCGAAAGTCACGATAGAGCTGGCAGTCGCGGTTGTCGTAGTGCTCATCGACGAGCGTTTTGCCGGCGTCGCGGCGCTTGGCTTGCACATCGGCAATCGCGATGCAGCGGACATCGCTGAAGGGCAGCATCGCCTTGACATCGTAGGTGCAGCGCGGGCCGATGCCGATGATGCCGAAAGTGATTCGCTCGCTGGCGGCGGTAGCGCCGTCGCGGCCGAGGACGGTGGCCGGGATGACGGCGGCGGAAAGGCCGGCGGAGAGGCTGTGGAGGAAGGTGCGGCGGGTGAGTGAGAGGCGTTTTTTCATGGAATGAGTTTTGATGACGAGGAAAGCTGCGCGCGCCAGCAATTCGAATGTGATGGATTTTAAGATGCGGCCGGGAGAATTGCACGCAGACGTTGAAACGTTGACAAATTGCTTACGGTGGCGTGGTAAACTGAATTCGGTATCGTTCTTTCGATAGAAGTGGCGACGGTTGACGTGACGCACGAACATTACATGCGGATGGCGGTGGGGGAGGCGGAAGCGGCGCTGGCGGCGAAGGAAGTGCCGGTGGGGGCGGTGATTGTGCAGGGGGAGCGGGTGATTGGCTCGGCGCACAATCAGCGGGAGATGCTGCACGATCCCACGGCCCACGCGGAAATGATCGCGATCACGCAGGCGGCCGAGTTTCTCGGCGACTGGCGATTGGAGGGATGCACGCTGTATGTGACGCTGGAGCCGTGCATCATGTGCTGCGGGGCGATTTTGCAGGCGCGAATTCCAGTGGTCGTATATGGTGCGACCGATCCGAAAGCCGGAGCGGCGGGGACACTGTATCACCTGCTCAACGATCAGCGACTAAATCATCGGTGCCAGGTCGTGCCGGGGGTGCTCGCCGGACCGTGTGGTGAAATTCTGAGCCGGTTTTTTCAGGAGCAGCGGCGGATGGGGAAGAAGTAGCGGGGGAGGCCTGAGGCTTGAGGTACGACGAAGGAAGATTAGAAAATGCTCGGGTCTCAAGCCTTAAGCCACTATTGCCAAAATGCCAAGCTTGACCTCATTGCGAAGTGCAGCTAGAGTCGATAGAAGAATGAACCATACGGCGGCCGTCTGTGTCGCTGTTTCGAGTTTTTACAATGAACCACGTCTCTCTGCTAACGCTTTCCTTGCTTACGCTTGCCACCGGCAGGCTGTAGGGGCGTTGCAGGGCTGTAGATCGACTGCAAACTCACGACCCCGAAGCCCATAAGGCTCTCGGGGTTTTTTGTTGGCTGGGACTGAAAATGACTGCGATATTGCTGGTGGATTTCGTTCCGAGCAGGGCACGACTGGTGCTTACCAGGCCGGCATAGGGCCGGCCGCGTCGTGGGGTAGGCTTCCAGCCTGCCGCAAATTCAATAGAGGCTCGGCAGGAGCCTCGCCCTCCCAAGGAGGCGCCTCATTCGTCCGAGTTCAAACCAGCCAATTCAAGGAATTCCAACCATGCCCGATACCACTCAACCTCGTCAGATCAAAATCTTCGACACGACGCTGCGCGATGGCGAGCAATCGCCGGGTTGCAGTATGAACCTGCAAGAGAAAATGGAAGTCGCGCAGGCGCTCGTCGATCTGGGCGTCGATATTATCGAAGCCGGGTTTCCGATCGCGTCGCCCGGCGATTTTGAGGCGGTCCGTGAGATCGCGAACACGATTCGGGGAAATTCGGTAATCGCGGGGCTGGCCCGGTGTAACGACGCGGACATCGATCGCGCGTGGGAGGCACTGAAGCGAGCGCCGCGGGCGCGGATTCACGTTTTTCTGGCGACGAGCGCGATTCATCGCGAGTTCAAATTGAAGATGACACGCGAGGAGATCGTGGCGCGGGCCGTCGCGGGAGTGAAGCGGGCGGCGGGTTACTGCGACGACGTCGAATTCTCGCCGGAAGACGCAGCGCGGACTGAGCGGGATTTTCTGTGTCAGGTTGTGGAAGCAGCGATCGAAGCCGGAGCGACGACGGTCAATATTCCGGACACGGTGGGCTATGCGACGCCGCAGGAATATGGGGCCACGATTGGACTTCTGAAAAATCGCGTGCCAAACATCGACAAGGCGGTGATCAGCACACATTGTCATAACGATCTTGGTTTAGCCGTCGCCAACAGCCTGGCGGCGGTTGAAAACGGCGCGGGACAGATTGAATGCACGATCAATGGAATTGGCGAGCGGGCGGGAAACTGTTCGCTAGAAGAGGTCGTGATGGCGATGAAGACGCGAGTGGACCACTATCGCTGTACGACTGGGATCAATACGCCGCGGCTGGTGCCGACGAGTCGGCTCGTCTCGTCAATCACCGGCGTTCACGTGCAGCGGAACAAGGCGATTGTCGGCCGCAATGCGTTCGCCCACGAAGCGGGCATCCATCAAGATGGCATGCTGAAGGAGCGGCGGACCTACGAGATTATGCGGCCGGAGGATGTCGGCTTTCAGGCGACCGATTTGGTCTTGGGCAAGCATAGCGGCCGGGCGGCGCTGGCTGATCGGGCGCGGGCTTTGGGTTATGCGCTGAGCGGCGAGATGCTGCATCAGGTGTTCGACGAGTTCAAAAAGCTGGCCGACAAAAAAAAGGACATTTACGACGGCGATATCATCGCGCTGATCGAGGCGCAGCTACACGGAGCGCCAGCCGAGGCCGAATGGAAGCTGGTCGCCTTCGAAGTCGCCAGCGGCAGTGGGCATAAGCCGCGGGCCAAGCTGACGCTGCGCCGCGGCGACCAGGAATCCACCGAGGAAGTGACCGACGGCGACGGTCCAATCGACGCGGCGTTTCTCGCCACCGAAAAAATCACCGGGATTAAGCTGAAGTGCATCGATTATCACGTCAAAAGCGCGACACTCGGCCACGACGCTCTCGGCGAAGTAAATTTGTCGGTCGCTCATGGCAACCAGACGTTTCGCGGGCGCGGCGTTTCGACAGATACGGTTGAGGCGACGGTGCAGGCGATTCTCAGCGCCGTGAATCGGATTGCGATGACGGCTGCGAGTAGGCCAGTTGCCAGTAGCTAGTAGGCAGTTGCCGTTAGACAGTGTGGGCAGTGATTCTGATAGCCGGGGCCAAACTTGGTCCTGGAATTCTGCCACCCGAGGTATAATTACCACATCGCTCAATAAATCACGGAGCATTGACGATGCAGACCGTCAAATACGTCTATTGGCAAGAAGACAATGCCTGGCTTGGTTATCTGGAGGAGTATCCCGATTACTGGACCCAAGGCGACTCTCTCGACGATTTGCTCGCACATCTTAAAGACCTCTTTTTTGATTTGACCAGTGGCCAAATCCCCGGCGTTCGCCGCGTTGGGGAGTTGGTCATTTCATGAAGCGTCGATCTCATCAAGTCGATCGAAGGCTTCGGCTGTCAATTAGTTCGGCATGGCGCCAAACACGATTGGTATCACAACCCTGCAACGGGCGTTTCTCAGCCGGTGCCTCGTCATCGTGAGATCAACGAGCGACTGGCGCGGAAAATAATCAGGATGCTCGGGAGAAAGAAACACCGAATACTGATTTGAGTGATGCGGAAACTTGAAGGTGACAAGCTATGGAGCTCGACACTGCCAGGATTGATGACGCGGTTCTCGCGCTGCTCCTACTCGGCCTGCATGACGGTTGCCGGGCCTGGAAAGGGTTTGATTGGGACGCGATGGACAGGCTCTATGAGAAGGGTTACATCACCGACCCGCGCGGGAAGACCAAATCGGTCGTCTTCACGGAGGAAGGACAGCAGCGGGCAGAAGAACTGCTGAGCGAATTGTTCGGCAACGCGGCTTAGTTCCTGGCAGCCGAGAATGAGTCCTGAAAACACCGAAGTGAAGACGTATCGCATTCCGCGGCAATTTCTTTTTCTTGGCGTATTCTGTACATCTGAGTTTGCTGCCTTTGGCGTCGCTTCAACCATCGCTGCGTATTGGAACTTAGATGGCTCGTTCAAACACCCCACGCGCGACGCTATTACTTTCGCCGTCGTTTGGTCGAGCTTTTCCCTTCTTGGCGTATGGCTAATCGTGTTTTATTTCCGCTACCGTCTTCGCGTTTCCGACGAAGAAATCGTGCAAACCGGAGTCCTCTTTACGAGGGCAATCAAGCTGGCGCAGGTCACGGCTGTCAAATGGCGGATTATTTGGCGAGACGTTGTCCTTCAGGCCGGCAACAGCCGATTGCGCATTGGATTAGAGGATGTGTCTGCCGACGATCGCGAAGAATTCATTGCCTTTTTGCGTCGAAGATTTGACGCAAGCGTTCACCAAGCCTGGCCGCTTTTCGAAAAACACCTGTGGGGACGTTCAAGGCGGCCTCAAGAGCCCATGAGCTGGCGGCGATTGTCGCTCGGCCTGTTTCTTGCCTGTCTTGGAACGTTCGCTTGGTTCTATCTATTCGTCTGGCTCGCAGACGGCGATCGTAATAATCTAAACCTTGGAATTGTGCTCACGATAATATTGCTGATCTGCCTTTCGCTGCCGGCGACGCGGCGAGAACTGCGACGGACAAAGAACACCCCGGCAGTCGAGCAATGACGCCGCGGGCAAGTGACTATAGAGGTAAGAATTCAATTCGGCCAATCCAGTCTTCGGCTTCGGACGCGGTCCAAATTAGGAGAAGGCTTTCGATGGCGGGTGCGAGGGGGTCGCTCTGTTGCGCGATTAGGAGGCCTGACATTTCTTCTCCCGCTACCAGCAAAGTGGACGCGGCTGCGGGCATCGAACTGACGTCGTGGGAAACTACAATCCAGCCCTCACGACCCGCGAATCGGAGTACCTGATCATCCGGCAATTGTTCAAGACCGATATCGCGTAAGCGAATGAACTCGACGGTAGGTTCAAGGCGGAGTACACCGCGAACGATAGCGTCGTTAAGATCTTGATCCGCCAAGAATCTTGGTCGGCTCATGGCGCAGTCGTCTTGGCCTTGTGCGCCAAAGCTCGTAATCGAGCGACCACGGGACTTGGATTCGTCCGGGATTTCTCACGCAGTTCGTCCCACAGACTTTTGCGATGCTCCAGGTATTCATTTACCTCTGCTCGATTGGCCAAATAGAAGGCCACCGCCCCATATACCTCCTCCAAAGTCAAACCCGGATAGTTTTTCTGGATCGTCTCTGGGGATTCGCCTTGCTGAAAGCCAACGACCACGGAATCAAGTGAAATATCGCTGTCGCCAATGCGCCAAGCACCGTCGGGCGTTTGTCGTGCGTACTTTTTTGAGTAAATCACGGTGGTTCATCCTTTCTGCCAGTATTGTACAACGCTACGGCTAGAAAGCGGAATTCTTTGAGGCGTAAGTACGTCGATTAATCGCCTATCCACGCCACTGGATCTCGTTCGTCGCGGCTGGGCCAGATTTGGGCGGTGGGAAATTGTTGGGCGAGGATGATGGCGAGGTGTTCGACGGCGAAGCGTTCGCTGGGGTAGTGACCGGCGAGGAGGAGGGTGATGCCGCGGGATTCGGCGTCATAGCAGGTGTGGAGACGGGTTTCGCCGGTGACTAAACAATCGCAGCCGCGGGCGATGGCGATGTCAAGAAATTCCCCGGCGCTGCCGCAGGCGACGGCGACGCGGGTGATGGGCACTTGAAGATCGCCGACGGCGTGCAGGCCGGTGATGTTGAGAAACTGTTTCAGCCGGGCGGCGAGTTGGGCCAATGGGATCGATTGCGGAAGGGTGCCGCAGCGGCCGGAGCCTAATCCCGCCGGCAACTGGACGGCTGGCTCCAGCGGCTGAATGTCTTTAAGTCCGAGACCTTCCGCCAATTGCTGGTTGATGCCCGCGGCGGCGGAATCGAAGGCGGTGTGCGGACTGTAGATGGAGATGCCGGCGCGGATCAGGTCGAGGAGGATACGGCCGGTGGGCTGGTCGGTGGTAAGGCGTTTGAGCGGCTTAAAAGGGAGCGGGTGATGCGTGACGATCATGTCAGCCCGCTCCCGAATGGCTTCGGCTGCGGCGGCAGGCGTGATTGTGAGGCAGGTCATGACCCGCTCGACCTTCTGCGACCGGTCGCCAACGAGGAGACCAACGTTGTCCCACTCGGCCGCCAGTGCAGAGGGTGCAAATGCTTCTAAGAATGAGCAGACATCGGCGACGGAGATCATGGGAAGCGGCGGCTGGATTTCGTGGGCGTGGTGGCGGGCATGCCGGTGGGCGTGGTGCCGCCCGGCATGGCCGGTACGCCGAGCTTCATGTTCGGCGGAAGATTGAAGTGGATGCCTTTAACGACTTCGGGCGTGAACGCGCCGGTCCGCAGATTATAGGTAAATCGCTCGCCTTCAAAGCTGGTGGGTTTGTCGCCGGGATTTTGTCGCACCCAGGCTTTCGCGCTGGCCCGGCCGTTGCCTTCGATTTTGATCGTTTCCTTTTGGCTGCTGTAGGCGACGATGGGGGCATCGACGTCGAATTTTTGGCCGCGGACTTTGGTGTTGCCGATAGCCTCGACTTCGATCCACCGCGGCGGGGGCTGCAAAAATTCGGTCACCTTCAGCGAGTCGCTGGTCATCAGGACGACGCGCTCACTGAGATCTTTGATCGCATCGGCGGCAATCACATCGGCGAAATCGTTTGCGGGCGAATAGGTTGTCTCGACTTGCTGATGAAAAGTGATTTGCCGGGCCTTCAAATCGCCGACCATTTCTTTTTCGAAGGCGACGTGAATGCTAGTTAGTTGGTTGGCTTCGGCGTTGGGCGGTCCAACGGGTCCCTGAATCTTCGCCACTGGTTCCTGACCGATGGCGCCTGGTCCTTGCGGCGAGCCTTTTCGCACACTGCTGACCCACCCGGGGCCTTGGGCGTACAACTCGTTCGTCAACATATCCATCGTGACGTTTCGCGACCGCAATTGTTCGCAGGAAACGAGATGTCCGGCTTCATCGAATCCGTCGTTCTTGCCATAGACGCCTGTCATGCCGCCGTCGAGGAAGACTCGGGCGAGTTGAGGTTGGCCAGCAGGCGACGAAGCTGGTTGGCTGGCAAATGTTGACGTGGGCAAGCCAGGAGTGCGGCCCATCGATTGAAAATCAAATCTGTCCTTGAGCATCACTTCCAGTACCGGCGCGCGGGCGAGTTGGGCCGTGCCGCCATGTTGCCCGGCATCCGGCGTCGCGGTCCGCATTTCGACATCGCCGGTAATCCGTGCAGTCAGGCCGTCAAAAATCAGCCCGTCATGCCAAACGATATGCAGCTTCTGAGGCGTCACATTCTTCGCAGGTCCCGCCGGCCCAGCCGGCCCCGCAAATGGCATCATCCCCAGCGTCGGGCCCCCGGCCCCCGATCCCTGGCTCCTATCCCCTGCCCTCTGTCCCCTGTCTCCTGTCCCCTGCATCGGCATCGTGGCCTCACCGTATCCGTCGATCCGCAGCTCGTTTTTACCGCGCGCGAGATCGATCGTTCGGCCGGCGAGCGTCATGCCGCGGCCGCCCGTTTCGGCGGGCTGACCGTCGATTTTGACTGTCGTCGCGGCGGGCACGGAGCCGTGTCGCAGTTCCAGCCGGGAGCCGCGGGCAAAAATCGGTTCCAGATTGGGTTCCGGCGTGCGCGTTTCGAGAATGTCGGCTTTGCCGTCGATGAGCAGGTCTTCCAGCTCGAATGCTCGCCCGCGGATGATCGCCTGCAATTGAATTTGTTCGCCGCCGACGTGGAAGCGCTGCAACGATGGCGGCTTGATGTCGCGAATGGCGGCCTGCGGCTCGCTTGCCGGTAAATAAGCGGCTGGCTGCACCGGCTCGCGAATTGGCGGGGGCGCGATGGGCGGCAGCCGTTGCGGCGACGCGTCGGTTGCATTCGGAGGCAAATGGATAAACCATGCTTGAAGCCGATTCGTGTCCACATCGAGCTGCTCGGAAACCACTCGCACACCACCGGTCCCGACCAGTCGATGTGGGATGAGGGACGTTGTGGGTGAATCTGCGGCGATTGGGGAAGTCGAAGCGCCTGCTGGGCCTACGGTTTGGGGGTGGCCTTGGCTCGGCGCGCGGCTCATGCCGCCTAGCGGCAATAGCCTCGCCCTCCCGTTCTCGATTGCGGCGCTCCCATCGTCAGCAACCGCTTCTTGGACCCACAGATGCAGCTCGTTTCCATCAAAGCGTCCCATCGGATCGATCGTTACGCTGGCGGCTTGCACCAACGAGATGACCTGAAACAGCTCCTGCGGCTGAATCTGAAGCGTTTTTCCCCAGCGGGCGGTGATCGTTTGCTGCTCGACTCCTTCACCGTGCAGCATTCGCAATTCGCCGGGGCCGGTGGCCAGCAATCGGCCGAGCCGTTTGGATTCCGACATTTGGTACTGCAGCTCAGGAGCGATGAAGTGCTGCTGGTTTTGCACGAGGGAAACCTGCGTTACGTTACGCTGGGCGTTGGCTTTCAGCACCACTTGTTGGCTGACAACTGAGTATTCCATGTGAGCAGCGACGGCTCGCAAGGCGCTTGTCGGCGATTCGAGGACGGCCGGCGCGCCGATGGCGATCAGTTTTTGCAGACGCCCAGCTAAAGGATCCGCATTGGCAGCGGCGGCATCTCCGGCAGCCGGCGGATTTTGGGGCTCGCCAAAATGCAGCATCAACTCGTCACAGCGAAGCGTGTCCGGGGCAACATTCGGGAGCAATCGCTTGACTTCAACTTGTTTTTCGAAACGGGCGACCTGGGCCATGCAGTCGAACGTGAACTCACCCTGGCAGCGAAGCTCGATGGGTGCGTTGTCGTTGTTTGTCGAGCCGGCGGCTGGTTGAGGTCCTGCAACGCCCGGAGGAGATTTCGAGTTGGGGAGTGCGTTTCCCAGCACTCCCCTGCCTGCTGTCGCCAGTCGAAAATAATCCAGATGCCGGAGCGTGACTGTCTGTATCGGCCCCATTGGCGATTTCGACTTCTGCTTGCTGCCTTCCTCGCTGCTTTTGAGCGCAATTTCCAGAATGCGGCCGCGGCCGGAGCTGTCGCCATATTGAAATTCGACGTCGTTCGAGGTGCGGATGGATTGGCGATCGAGCCAAACGGCCCGCGTTTTGACGTGCAATGCATCGCCGCTGGTGGGAGTCGTCGGCGGACTGTAAATCGTAACTTCGCCCGCCAGCGTTCCTTTTTCGACACGGCCGAAGGCGGCCCGTGTGACATCGAGCGGCTTATCGAACGCCAACTCGGCTTTTGGAGCTTCCAAAATGATCGGGCGAGCGCGTTTGGCCGGTGGTGAGCCATCGGCCGGTATTGTAGTCGCAGCGCCGCGAGCCCCAAAAATGAGTACGCAGGGCTTTAGTTCCAGATTGCCGCCTTCGACGGGCTTGTAGTCTTGAATCAGCAGCATGCACTGCTCGGTTTCGACGATTTTGGGATCGCCCAAGACCCAGTGGCCAGGCGGAAACAGCGTCGCCAGTTGCTTTTTAGTGTCGTCCGTCACCGGCGGAGTCACCGGGCCACTCGCGATGTTCGCTCCTCGCGGAATCGGAGGTGGCTCGAGCCACGGCGCAACGGCTACCGCGTACGTGCTGAATGCGATCAGCAGCACGGTGACGGCCGAGATGTAGCGGTAAAAGTGAATCACGGGGAAGAATGATCAAAATACAAGCACCAAATCACAAACAAATTCGAAGCACTAAAAACGAATGACCAAACGCCGCGGTGCTGCTTTTTTGGTGTATTAAGAATTCGAAATTGATGCTTGTTTGTAATTTGGTGCTTGAGTTTTGTGATTTGTTTTTAGGTCATGTACCTTTGAATCGCCTCTTCCCAGCGACTCTTGGCTTTCAAAATTGTTTCGATCAGCTCGCGAACGGCGCCCTGGCCGCCAGCGAGTTGCGTGACGTGTCCGGCGTTGGCTCGGACTTCAGTCGCGGCGTCGGCGACGGCGACACCGAGGCCGACGGCGCGGATGACGGGCAGGTCGGTAAGGTCGTCGCCGATGTAGCAAACTTGTTCGGGCCGCAGGCGGCAGTCGCGAATGATCTCCAGCGCCGCGGGCAGCTTGTCTTCAAAGCCCTGGCGGACGATATCGATGCCGAGCTCGCTGGCGCGGAGCTTGACGATGTGACTGGTTCGAGCCGTCAGCAGACCGAAACGAAATCCGGCCCGCTGCCAGAGCTTGATCCCAAGCCCGTCGCGAATGCGAAAGCCCTTCACTTCGACGCCCTGGTTGTCGTACCAGATCGTCCCATCGGTCAGGACGCCATCGACGTCGGACAAAATCAGTTCGATGCGGCGGCAAGCTTCGGTTAGATTCATCACGGCGAGCGGGAGGCGTGAGCCTCTCGGTGAGTTTGAACAGGAGACAGGTGACAACGATCAGGAGTCAGTGGGCCGATGCAGGCGGAAGCCCGGAATAGCTCGCGCCGAACTTTGAACCTTGAACTTTGAACCTTGAACTGCGTCGTCGGGCGCAAGCCCGACGACGTCCGTAATATCAATCAGCCCAATCGGCCGGCCGGCTTGATCGACGACGGGTAACTCGCTGATTTTACGCTCCGACAGGATTTCACACGCGGCAGGCAGCAATTCACCCGCACCGATTGTAGTGGGCGAACGGGTCATGACATCCGTCAGCGGGCCGTCGATCGCTGCGTCGCGATTGGCTTCGAGGAGGCGGGCGAGGTCGCTATCGGTGAAAATGCCGACCAGCCGGTCGATTTCATCCACGATCATGATCGCGCCGGTGCGCCGGCCCGGCCGGCTTTGAATCACCAGCGTTTCGCGTAATGTTTGCGATTGTCTCGCGACCCGGCATTGCTCGCGGGGACGCATCACTTCGTCCACGCGGGCCAATTTGCGACCCAAGTTGCCGCCGGGATGAAACCGCGCGAAGTCTTCCGACGAAAAGCCCTTCGCTCGGCTTACAACCAAAGCCAACGCATCACCCACGGCCAGCATCGCCGCCGTGCTGGCAGTTGGCGCGAGGCCGAGAGGGCACGCTTCGTTGATGGAACCCAAATCCAGCGTGATCGCAGCGTGCTGAGCCAGCGGACTGGCCGTATCGCCGGTCAGCGCGATGATCGTCGTACCCAGAGATCGCAAACTCGGCAGGATGCGGACGACTTCTTCGGTCTTGCCGCTGAACGACAACATAAGCACGATGTCATCCGCATGCACGCGACCCAAGTCGCCGTGAATCGCTTCGCCCGGATGCAGGTAATGGCTGCGTGTGCCCGTCGAAGCAAACGTGGCGGCGATTTTTTGGCCGATCAGCCCCGCTTTGCCCATGCCGCTGACGATGACGCTGCCGCGCGAGGCGGAAACCAGCGCAGCCGCATGGCAAAATTCCTCGCCCAGCCGGTCGGCCAGCGCGAGCAGCGTCCGCCCTTCAGTTCTTACAATTTCACGCCCCAGCCGAAGCTGTTCAAACGGCGACAGCGCTTCGGGCGCAACTCGTTGCGGCACAGCCATAAATCGTCATCCTTGACGGGCGGAAAAATCCAACAATTTGCTGGCCGTGAATTCTAGGCCGCACTCCCAATCGCCACAACACGAACGATGGAAGCCCATGTCAAAGTTCCGAGCCGTTCTGCTCTTAACGCAAAGGCGCAAAGGAGACGCAAAGAGCGCAAAGGAAAGGCAAAAAATGCAATCGACTCCGCTCTGCTAAAAAACTTTGCGGCCTTTGCGATTCTTTGCGTCTTGGCGTTAAAAGTGGTTGAGCCAAGCACCACCATTCAGGCTCTTTTTACGGATCGCCCAGTTTTGTTAGACGAAAACTGCGGTTGACTCCTGTTGGCAGGCGTTTAATAATCGCCGCCGTGCTAAGGAGGGCACAGTGCCTACTGTGGGCACGCTATCGGCCGACCCAGCCGATGGCAAGGAATGCTATACTCCGGCAATTGGCCGCGACCAACCCGCGGACAGTAGCCAATTTTGGCGTCGTTAGAAATAACGGCTGCCAAACGCCAGGAGTGGTTCGTGTCATTTCAGGACGCCGCGTTCCCAGACGCCAAGGAGCAGGTGCGTCAGGCCACGGATATCGTGGACCTGATCGGCAAGCACCTTGAGCTGCGCCGCGCCGGTCGCGGTTATGTCGGCCGCTGCCCGTGGCACGACGACCGCAAGCCGAGCCTGCAGGTCAATCCCGAACGCCAGACCTGGAAATGCTGGGTCTGCGATATCGGCGGCGATGTTTTTAGCTTCGTGATGAAACGCGAGGGTTGCGATTTCCGCGAAGCCCTCGAAATGCTGGCCGACCGCGCCGGCATTCAGCTCCGCCAGCAGCCGCAAGCCAAATCCGCCCCCGGCAGCCCCGACGACAAAAACACGCTCTATCAATGCTGCGACTGGGCCGCGAAGCAATTTCATGAGTATTTGCTGCGTTCGGACGCCGCCGAAATCGCCCGGCAATATGTCGAAGAGCGGAACATCACACCGACGAGCGTCGAGAAATTCAAAATCGGCTTTTCGCCGAATGAATGGTCGTGGATTCTCGACCGCGCCCGCAATACGCCGTATTCGCCGAAGATTCTGGAAGCCGTTGGCCTCCTCGGGAAGAGTGAACGCACCGGCAACTACTACGACCGCTTCAAAGGTCGCGTGATCTTTCCGATCTGCGACACGCAAAACCGCACCATCGCTTTCGGCGGCCGCATTTTGCCAAAACTGGCCGATGAAAATGCCGCGAAGTATGTCAACTCGCCCGAAACCCGGCTCTACACCAAAAGCGACACGCTCTACGCCCTCGACATCGTCCGCAACAGCATCAGTAAATCGCGACATCTCACAGTCGTCGAAGGCTACACCGACGTCATTCTCTGTCACCAGCACGGTGTTGATGACGTTGTCGCCTGCTGCGGCACGGCATTGAACGAACGGCACATCCGCCTTATCAAACGCTTCGCCGACACCGTCTATCTCGTCCTCGACGGCGACGCCGCCGGCCAAAACCGCACCAACGACATTCTGGAGTTGTTCGTCGCGGCTCAAATGGACCTGCGAATCCTGTCGCTCCCCGACGAGCTCGACCCCGCCGAATTCATGGAAGAGCGCGGTGGCGAAGCTTTCCGCGAGCTGCTGACAACCAGCGCCATTGACGCCCTCGAACACAAAATCCGCACCTCCACTCGCGCGATTGATCTAGCCCGCGACACGCATCAGGCGAATTTGGCCCTCGAAGATATTTTGAGAACGATCGCTCGCGGCACCGATGACAGCGTAGCAGGCGCTGCGAATTTGCGGGCGAAACAACTAATCGCACGGCTGTCGCGGCAGTTTGGTTTGGACGAAGGGGACGTTCGCTCTCGGTTTACTGAAATCCGCCGTTCAATAACAGGAAGTCAGAAAGCAGAAGTCAGAGATCGATCAATCGATGCAGCCCATGACACCCGGCCCCTGGCCTCCTTTTCCTCGATGTCCATTGAGGAATGCGAACTATTGGAGATCCTCTGCCTCCATCCCGAGCTCGCCCCTACCGCACTCACTGATGTGGCCGACGACGACTTGACATCGTCCACTGCCCGCGAGTTGTTTCAAACTTACCGCCGTCTCGAAGAAGGCGGTTTTTCGCTCGATTTCAACGCTGTTTTGTCTGAGATCGAAGACCCGCGCCTCAAGCATGTCCTGGTCGAGCTCGACGATCGGGCCCACGACAAATCGCCCAAAGCGATTCTTAATGGGCCCGACCGCTTGCGGAGTGTCATCCGCCAATTCCACCAGCGGCACGAGGATCGCGAAATTCGCCAGACCGAAGCGGCCCTAGCCAATCGCACCTTTAGCGAACAGGAGGAAATGACCGTTCTATCGCAAATGATCGCAGCCAAACGCCGGCAGCAAGGAATCCCAGCGCCCACGGACGGGTAGCGGCTGCCAGCGGAAATGCAGAATGCAGAATTCAGAATGCAGAATTGGCGAACCCCGCAGTTCGTCGTTCAAGGAAATCGCATTCATTCTGAATTCATCATTCTGAATTCTGAATATCAAGTTCAAGGAGGAACGACCTGTGAAGCACATGGAAAAAGATCTGCAAACGCTCGTATGCCGCGGTAAGAACCAAGGCTATCTCACTTACGACGACGTCAACGGCTATCTGCCCGACCAGGACGTCACGCCCGAAAAGCTCGACAACCTGCTCGTCGCTCTGGAAGACATCGGCATCGAGCTCGTCGATAAGGCGCCGGTAAAACCGGGCCAGCCGCAATTGAAAGTTTTTCCGCCGGTCGATGATCAACCCTCGCTGATTAAGCCGGAAGAAGAAAAGAAGCTCAACAGCGACCCGATCCGGCTGTACCTGTCCCAGATGTCCACAATTCCGCTGCTGAGCCGCTCGGAAGAGATTTCGCTAGCTAAAAAGATTGAAGTCACGCGCAAGCGCTTCCGCCGCGCTCTGCTTTCCTGCGACTACGCTCTGCGGGCGACCGTCGAGACGCTGAAGCAAGTCTATCGGGGCGAATTGCCGTTTGACCGGACGATCAAGGTCTCGCTGACCGAGCAGCTCACCAAAGAGCAGATCCTCGCCCGGATGCCCCACAACCTGGCGACGATGGACAACTTGCTCAACGCCAACCGCCGTGATTTCGCGAAGCTGATTCGCAAATCGACTCCTCAAGCTGAGCGCGTGACCGCCCGCAAAATGTTCCTACGCCGCCGCCGCAAGTGCCTGCAGCTCGTCGAAGAGCTCAGTCTCCGTACTCGCCGCGTGCTGCCGTTAATGCGGCAGCTCGAAGAGTTTTCGGAGCGGCTCGACGAAGTCCAATCGCGCCTGGCCGAAATTCGCCACGACCCGGCCGCACGCGATGAGCGCGCCAACCTGCGTCGCGAGTTGGCCGACTTGATGAAAATGACGCTCGAAAGCCCCAAAAGCTTGCGTCAGCGCTGCCTGTCGGTCCGTAAGCACCACTTGGAATACGAGGTGGCCAAGCGCGAGCTCTCCAGCGGCAATCTGCGCCTCGTCGTCTCGATCGCGAAGAAATATCGCAACCGCGGTCTGACCTTCCTCGACTTGATTCAGGAAGGCAACACCGGCCTGATGCGGGCCGTCGATAAGTTCGAATATCGCCGCGGCTTCAAATTCAGCACCTATGCCACGTGGTGGATTCGTCAGGCGATCACGCGAGCGATCGCCGATCAGGCTCGTACGATCCGCATCCCGGTCCACATGATCGACGTCCTCAGCAAGCTTCGCAACATTCAAAAGCGGCTGCTGCAAGACTACGGCCGCGAAGGCACGACGGAAGAGATTGCTGATCTGTCGGGCCTGCCGATCGAAGAAGTCCGCCGCGTGCTCGACATCGGCCGCCATCCAGTGAGCCTTGACCGACCCGTGGGCGACAGTGAGGACGCCAGCTTCGGCGAGTTCCTCGAAGACCAGGCCAGCGATAACCCTGTCCAACTCGCCAATCAGGGCATCTTGCGGCAAAAGATCGAAAGCCTGCTCAAGACGCTCACCTGGCGCGAGCGGGAAATCATCCGCCTCCGCTACGGCCTGCAAGACGGCTATACCTACACGCTCGAAGAGGTCGGCCGCATCTTCAAGGTCACCCGCGAACGCGTCCGCCAAATCGAGGCCAAAGCCGTCCGCAAGCTGCAACACCCCATCCGCAGCATGCACTTGGAAGGCTTTTTGAAGCAAATGGCGGGATAGCAAAAGGCAAAATGACCAATGACCAAGTAACAATGACCAAACAAATTCAAATAAACAATGACCGAATGACGCTCAGCCGCATTCGGTCATTCGACATTGGATTTTGTTTGTGATTTGATGCTTGTAACTTGGTGCTTCCCACGATTTGCCATTGCCTCCCCGGCCGCAATCTGGCAAATTTGCAGCCCCGCTGATCAATGATGATCAAACCGACTGATTGACAGCACCCGAATGTCAACCGGTCGGAATATTCCGAACGGATTCAGAGAGGCTTTCCTCAAATGGACTTCGCCGCGCTCTCAGCCGACCCAGGGCTGATCTTTTGGCTCCTCGCCCCGCTGCACGTCCTTGGCCTGGGGAGCGTTCTATTAACGCGGCTGCCGCTTTCGCATCGCGTACACACATTTTGCCACCACGGGTTTGTCCTCTGTCTGTTCATCGTCGCCGGCGCGACGTTGCTGACGATCATGACACGCAACAATTGGTGGGTCTGGAGCGGCACGACGTTCTCCATTATGGCCGTCGGCGCCACGGCCGAATGGGGCCGGGCGGTTCACGCGACCGGCTTCTAGCGGTACTCGAAAACCAACGGAAATGCTTGACGCGGCTGCTTGAGCGGTGAACAATCACGCTCATGAAAAAGCTCATCCATCTTTCCGTTGCCGCGGTTCTGGTCCTCGTATCTTCGCTGGTCACCCGCGCCCAGCAGCCGCAATCGTCGGCGGCCACTTCTGCCCAGCAGCCGCATGATTCGAGCCGCTGGGACAAGGCGATTGCTGCATTTGAGGCCCAAGACAAAATCAATCCGCCGCCGAAAGATGCACTGCTCTTCATCGGCTCCTCGACAATCGTCCGCTGGAAGACGCTGGCCCAGGATTATCCCGATCACAAAGTCATCAACCGCGGCTTCGGTGGATCGCAAATCGCTGACTCCGTCAATTTTGCCGACCGAATCATCATCCCGTATGCTCCGCGGGCCGTGTTTCTGCGTGCCGGCGGCAACGATTTGAATGCGGGCAAATCAGTCGAGCAGGTTTTCAACGACTTCAAGGCGTTTGTAGCCAAGATTCAGAGCAAGCTACCCAATACCGACATCTTTTTCATCGGCCTCAGTCCCAGTATCGCTCGCTGGAAGCAGGCCGATAAAGAGAAGGAGCTTAATTATCTCGTCAGGGACTACGTTGCTGGCAAGCCGCACCTCAAATATATCGAAAGCTTTGACATGGTCCTCGGCCCCGACGGCAAGCCGCGCGAAGACTTGTTCGTCGAGGACAAGCTGCACTTCAACGCGGAAGGGAACAAGCTGCTGGCGGAAAAAGTGCGACCCTATCTGCCGAAATAGCTTGGGAGGGCGAGGCCTAGGAGGGCGAGGCTCCTGCCGAGCCGTTAAGGCAGCAGATCAGTCAAATCCGGCATCGGCGGCCTTGGTTGCGCTTGTTCGGAGCGCGTGTCTGCGTCTTTCCCCGCCGGTTGGCGATCGATCGGTTTGAATCTTATTTCCGGCGAGTCGCTCGTAGCGGCGGCCGGTGCATCGTCCTCTTTGGGGAGAGTCTGTGACTCGCTGGTATCGCTTGGCCGGCCTTCTTCAGGCGCATTTTTGGTGGTCACTTTTTTTGAGCGGCGCTTTGTGGGTTGTTGAACCGGCTCTGAGTCCACGTTCGTAGTTGCCGGGCTGCCATGGAACTGTTGTGGCACGACCCAGGGAGCATAAGCCGCGACGGTTGGGCCGATTTCGACGGGATCGACTTTGAAAATCCACCACAGGATGAGCGGTGCGAGAACGAGGCTGAGAACACCGCCGCCAAGCCAACTGAACGTGAGCAAGATGGCATTGGGCTCGCGCTTGCGGGCATGGCGGCCGGTGCGAATGACAGGCGCGCGTGGCGTGAGTGTTGCCGTGGCAGCGTGTCCCCAGTGGTTGTCGGGCGAATCCGCCACTGCAACCGCAGCGATTTGATAATCGTGGCCAGCAACAGCCGATTGATCAATTACTGCCTGCGGAACTTCGCCGCCGATGATGACGAGAAGCGGCGGTGCGTTGGCCATCGCCTCGGACAGCAGATACTGTTCCAGGCATAGTGGGCAGCGCACGAGCGCCCGGCTGGTCGCCCCAGGCGGCACGGTCACTTCGTCGCGGCAACGCGGGCAACGAACAATGGCCATGCAAAACTCCACGTCGAATACGCAACAGTAGTTATCCAAGTGTAGCTTCGGTTGCGCGGCCGTGCCTACCAGCACCGCCCCGACGAACCTCTAGTGCGTTACAATTGTCCGTTTTAAGCTGCTGAAAGGACCAAATGCCGCGTCAGATTCTCGTTACCTCCGCCCTGCCCTATGCCAACGGGCCGATTCATATCGGCCACCTGGTCGAATACATCCAGACGGATATCTGGGTGCGGTTTCAAAAGCTGATTGGCAACCGCTGCGTCTATGTCTGTGCCGACGATACGCACGGCACTGCGATCATGATCTCAGCGAAGAAGGCGGGTGTCAGCGAAGAACATTTCATCGGCCGCATGAACGACGAGCATCGCCGCGATTTCGCCGGGTTTCAGATTGAGTTCGACAACTATGGAAGCACGAACTCGGCGGAAAATCGTGAGCTGTGCGGGCAGTTTTGGGTGGCGCTAAGGAAGGCTGGATTGGTCGTCGAGAAGGATGTTAGCCAGCTTTACGATCCGAAGGCGGGGACGTTTTTGGCTGATCGGTTTGTCAAAGGAATGTGCCCGAAATGCAAATCGCCGAATCAGTGGGGCGATAACTGCGACAAGTGCGGCTCGACGTATTCGCCGGCCGATTTGATCGACCCGGTGAGCACGCTGAGCGGAGCAAAACCGGAGCTGCGAACAGCGAAGCACTTGTTTGTCGAGCTGGAAAAGCTTCGCGCGTTCCTAAACGATTGGACGCAGTCGGGCAAGCATCTACAGGATGAAGTCGCCAACTACTTGAAGGGCCACTTCCTCGGCGATGAGCTGCGCGATTGGGATATCTCGCGACCGGCACCGTATTTCGGCTTCGAGATTCCAGATTCGCCGGGCAATTACTGGTATGTCTGGTTCGATGCCCCAATCGGCTATATCGGCAGCACCTGGGAATGGTGCAAACGGGTTGGGGAGAAGCTCGACGATTGGTGGCGATCGCCCAACACCGAGGTTCATCACTTCATCGGCAAGGACATCACGTATTTTCATACGCTGTTTTGGCCCGGCATGCTCAAGACCGCCGGATTTACGCTGCCCACGAAGGTGCATATTCATGGATTTCTCACTGTCGCCGGTGAGAAAATGAGCAAGGCAAAAGGCACGTTCGTGATGGGAGCGACGTACCTGAAGCATCTCGATCCGGCTTGGCTGCGGTATTACTACGCCAGCAAATTGGGACCACGCCTCGACGATCTCGACCTGAATGCAGATGAGTTTGTCGATAAGATCAATGCGGATCTAGTCGGCAAGGCAGTGAATCTGGCCAGTCGGACAGCGAAATTCGTGCAGCAGACTGGTTTGTCAAAAACCTATCCCGATGACGGTGGCTTATTCGTTCAAGGTGCCGCCGCTGGAGCCGAAATTGCCGCGGCTTACGAGAATTGCGATTATTCCCGCGCGATGCGGCTGATTATGGAGTTGGCCGATCGCGCCAATCCCTATATCGACGCCAAAAAGCCGTGGGTGCTGGCAAAGCAGCCGGGCAGCGAAGCCGAGTTGCAAAATGTCTGCACCGTCGGCCTGAATTTGTTTCGGCAGATCGCCGTGTATCTCGCGCCGGTGCTGCCAAAACTCGCGGAGCAGGCCGGCGCGCTGCTCAACCATCCGATCACCAGTTGGCAGCAATCACAGCAGCCGCTAGTCGGCACGCCGATCGCGCCGTTCAGTCACATGATGAAACGAGTCGAGAGAAAGGACTTGGAAGCGATGATTGAAGAAAGCAAGGATTCATTAACGGCTGCCCCGAGCCCCGAGCCCCCAGCCCCGAGCCCCCCGTCCGACTCCGAGGCCGCATTGCAAGCAGAGCCGCTCGTGACCGAACTAATCTCGATCGACGATTTCACCAAAGTCGATCTCCGCGTCGCCCGCGTCCTCACCGCTGAGGACGTACCCGGCGCCAAGAAGCTACTGAAGCTCACGCTCGGCCTCGGCGGCGACGTAAAGCGACAAGTATTCGCCGGCATCAAAGCCGCGTATAAACCCGAACAACTCGTCGGTCGCCTCGTCGTCATGGTCGCCAACCTTCAGCCCCGCCAAATGAAATTCGGCCTTTCCGAAGGCATGGTCACCGCCTGCGGCCCCGGCGAGACCAACGTGTTTTTGCTGGCCCTCGACGAAGGGGCACAGCCGGGAATGCGGGTACATTGAAAAATTTCGCCGTCGTTAAAATAATGGAGGTAGGTGTCGAGGAATTCTATGACGATTGAGCAACTGCGGAATATTCACCAAGCCCGACCATTTAGGCTATTTGTCATTCACATGGCAGATGGCCGGTCGCTCTTCGTGCCGCATAGCGAGTTCCTCTCCCATTCGGCGAGTGGGCGCACCGTGATTGTTCATCAGGAGGAGGAGAGATTTAGCATTGTCGATTTACTTCTGGTAAACGAAGTTGAAGTCGGCGGGCCGGTGCCGAAGTCGAGCGAAGGAAACGGGTCGGGGAAATGATCAATAAAAGCCCAACGGACGAAATTCGAGAAATTCGGCATAAGCTGGCGGCAAAATTCGGTAATGATCTCCATCGAATTTGCGAGGACTTGATGCGGCAACAACGGGAATCGGGACGGACCTCGATCACGGTTACGCGAGTGGCGGCCACCAAAGAGAGGCTTAGCGTTCACTCCTCGGGTAGCCTCGTTGTTCCCAAACGCCGCCGGGTCGAACCCGCCGATCTCGGGTCCCGACACCCTTTTCCGGAAGGAGCGTTCTTTCGTGGAAGCTTAGAAGATGTCGCGAAAAGTATCCATTCGCTCCCTGAAGTAGGCCGGGATTGCCTTGAAAGCGTCGCCCCAACGCTGGCGTAGCCTCGGCATTTACAGTTTTGGGGTTTTAATAAAGCGACTCAACAAGCGCGGCCACTGCCCCACTATCGAGGATCCCTCTAAAATCCAGTGTGGGCTTCCAACTCCATAGTCCGTTTCAACCAGCAGGCGATCAGCCGCAGGCGATTGAGGCGTTGGTCCGCGGCATCAAAGCCAATAAACGCGCGCAATGTCTCCTCGGCGTGACCGGCTCGGGCAAGACGTTCACAATGGCGAACGTAATTGCCCATTTCGATAAGCCGACGCTGGTGATTTCACACAATAAGACGCTGGCGGCGCAGCTTTACGGCGAGTTCAAGGAGTTTTTTCCGCGGAACGCGGTGCATTATTTCGTCAGCTATTACGACTACTATCAGACGGAAGCGTACATTCCGCAGCGGGATATTTATATCGAGAAGGATGCGTCGATCAACGAGGAGATCGACCGCCTGCGGCTGGCGGCGACCAGTTCACTCGTCAGCCGGCGGGATGTGATCATCGTGGCGAGCGTGTCGTGCATCTACGGCCTGGGCTCGCCGGCCGATTATCAGTCGATGATGGTGCCGCTGCGGGTCGGCGAGCAAATCGACCGCGATAAGATGCTCTTGCAGCTCGTCAATATTCAATACGACCGCAACGACGTGTCGTTCGAGCGCGGCAAATTCCGCGTCCGCGGCGACTGCGTCGAAATCTGGCCATCGTACGAGGAATACGCGTTTCGGTTGGAGCTGTGGGGCGACGACATCGAAAAGTTGTCGATAATCAATCCAGTGAGCGGCGAGACGCTCTCGACCGAGGAGCAGCTCTTCATTTATCCGGCCAAGCACTTCGTGATGCCGGAGGAGCGGATTGGGAAGGCGATCGATACGATTCGGCAGGAGCTAGACGACCGGCTGAAGCAATTGCGCGAGGCGGGGAAGCTCTTGGAGGCGCAGCGGCTAAGCGCTCGCACACGGTTCGACATCGAAATGCTGCAGGAGACCGGGCATTGCCCGGGGATCGAGAATTACAGCCGGCCACTGTCGGGCCGTGCGCCGGGTTCGACCCCCGATTCACTGCACGAGTTTTTCCCCAAAGACTTTTTGATGGTCGTGGATGAGTCGCACGTGACCACACCGCAAATCCGCGCGATGTACAACGGCGACCGGGCTCGGAAGGAAGTCCTCGTCGAGCACGGCTTTCGCCTTCCCAGCGCCCTCGATAACCGGCCAATGAAATTCGACGAGTGGGAGAAAAAGATCAATCAGGTCGTGTTCGTCAGCGCGACGCCAGGCGAATACGAATTGGCGCAAACGGGCGGCGAAGTGGTCGAGCAGATTATTCGACCGACGGGCCTTCTCGACCCGGTCATCGAGGTTTCTCCCGCCCGTGGCCAAGTGCCACATTTGCTGGAGCAAATTCGCGAGCGGGCCGCCGTCAAGGAGCGGGTGCTGGTAACGGCGCTGACCAAGCGCCTCGCCGAAGATTTATCAGCCTACCTCGTCGAGCAAGGCGTCGCCTGCAAATGGCTCCACAGCGAACTGGATGCCTTCGAGCGGGTGGAATTGCTCCGTGACCTGCGGCTTGGCCACTTCGAGGCCCTCGTCGGCGTCAATCTACTCCGCGAAGGTCTCGACCTCCCGGAGGTCTCCCTCGTCGCCATCCTCGACGCCGACAAAGAAGGCTTCCTGCGCAGTGAAACATCGCTCATTCAAACCATCGGCCGCGCCGCCCGCAACGTCAATGCCAAGGTGATCCTATATGCCGACAGGGTCACTGACTCGATGCGCAACGCGATGGACGAAACAATCCGCCGCCGCGCGCTGCAAGAGAAATACAACACCGAGCACGGCATCACCCCCGAAACCATCAAGAAAAACATCCGCGCTGGCATCGAAGAAGCGGTTCAAGCGCATCGTCAGGCCAATGCTGCCGTGGGGCGCGGGGACGAATCGACGTATATCACCGAGGAATTCATCACCGAGCTGGAAGGCGAAATGTACGTCGCCGCGAAAGACCTCGATTTCGAACGCGCCGCCGCCCTCCGCGATCGCATCACGCAACTCCGCGACAGCGTCGGGCAAAAGCTGGCCGATGTAGAAGTCGAATCGTATAAGCCGGGCGCAAAACGGAACCGGCGGCACAAAGGCGGGTCAAAAATCCCGCGGCCGAAAAAAGCGACGTAGCCTTGGCGATCTCCCCCCGCAGCCGCGGCGTCCAACGGAAGAGGGCGGTTGCACAGAAGGCCAGACACCTTCGGCGAAAGACCACCCTCCGCAATGCGAGCCCCCGAGCGGCTTTTGAAGACAGTTCGAACCGCGGATCCGCATCCGACTATGCCGACGATAGCGATTCTGCGTTCGTCAAATGCCGTTCATAACGAACGCATCGGCAGTCTTACGGAGACTTAACCCACCCGCATGGCAAAGTCGATCATTCAAGCAAACACGGACTGATCGCTGCGATTCTTCTCCAGTGTGCAGACGGACGACGGCATTTCACGGACCGAATGCGTTGCTCGTTTCGATGGACTTTTGCTATAGCCAGGAGGGCTTCTGCTATGCAGGTGCGATTTCTTTGCGCGCGCTCCGTTTGCATATTCGTCGCGCTCGCCTCGGTAGTTCGCGTTGCCTCAATTGACGCCGAAGATATCCGCTTCATAACGGAAGACGCCGCCATCGCCTCCGTCAGCGACGCGAATAGTCCGTTCGTCCAATCTCCGGTAATCGCAGCTCCGGTAATCACGGCCCCCGCAGCCCCGGCAGATACGATTTCAACGAACTGGAACTACGGTAGCGGATTCTACGGCTGCCAGGCCTGCCCACCCTGCGGCTGGTTCGCAGACGCGGGCTTGTATGTCTTGCAGCCCCGGTGGGCTACGAATCAGGCCATGGCTGTGCTTACTCCGCTTGGCGGCGGCCGGTTTTCACTAACGAATATCGATTTCAAGTACGGCTTCAACGGATCTCCCTTCCTCAATCTGGGCTACGTAGCGCAATGTGGCCTGGGCTTTCGGGTGGGATACTGGGATTTCCGCGGCGACTCCACCGCCAATTTTACTTCCACCGGGGGCTCGATCGTTTCTTCCGCGGCGCCCTTGAGCCTCACCGTATTTGGCGTTCCCAACCCGATGCAGGTCACCACGCGCTTGGCATTTCAAGTCTGGGATTGCGAGGCTACGCAGCAGCTTGACGGTTTCGGAGGGCTCTGGACCGTGTCCGGCGGCGTGCGGTATTTGCACATGCTCCAGACCTACGACGTAACGACGTTTGGCGCCGCCGGCACCCGGGACGATCTGGCGTCGAGCCATAGCCTTAACGCAGCGGGCCCGACGCTGGCCCTCAAAGGCCGAACCCAATTGGGCAATTCCAACTTTTCGCTCTATGCCTCCGCTCGCAATTCGCTCGTGTTCGGCGCCAACGCGCAAGAAGCCCGCCAGTTCGCAGCCAACGGTTCGCAAGGAAACGAGTCGTTTCAATCCAGTCGTAGTTTGGCGAACATTTCCGAACTGGATGTCGGCGTGGGGTATCAATGGAG
>DASXLL010000282.1:0-28419 GCA_036496265.1 Pirellulaceae bacterium
CTGACCGGACTACTTTTCTTGACGCTTGAGGGCTCGGCTGCCGGTGATGAGATATTCGGGGCGGCCGGAGGCGTCGCGGGCGACGAAGAAGGAAGTGGTTGGGCGGGAGGAATTGTCGGCGGGGGTTCCAGAATAGAGGGCGAGGCGGTTTTCGCCGGACCAGGCAAGAGATAGTCCCTCGCTAACGCTTCGGGTTTGTGTTGGGTCGACGCCGCGCCGATGAATTAGGAGCTTGCCGTTATCGATGGCGAGCTCGATCGTTTGGCGGTTGTTGGTGTAAGTGCCGGCGAGATCGGCCCTATCTTGTGGAGTCAGCGACTGGCGCTGCGTTTTTGCAGCCAAAGGCTCGGCGGAAGCCTCGCCCTCCCGAGGACGGCGCTCGCCTTCACGAGGACGGGGCTCGCCTTCCTGAGTACGGCGCTCGCCCTCACGATTGTTGGATTTGAGCGATTCAAACGGCAGCAGCATGTTGAGGGCGGCGATAGCGGTTTTGGGGAGAGAGCTGCCGGAGCGGTTGGTGAGGATGATGAGGGCAGTTTTTTGCTGAGGGGCCATGCGGATGGTGCTGCCGTAGCCAGTGCGGGAGCCGCCGTGCTGCCAGATGAGGACGCCGCGGTCTTGGCCGACGGAGAGGCCGTAGCCGTAGTGCTCGTCGTCGCCGGGGCGGGGGACATGGGGCGAGGTGAGCGCGGTGATGGCCTTTGGCGAAAGAACTGGTTTGCCGTCGAGGCGGCCGCGGTCCATGAGCGCCGTCGTGAAGCGGGCGAGGTCGCTGACGCTCGAATACATCTGGCCGGCGGGCCAAGTGGCGGCGTTGTCTGCTTGAGGACGGACGATAGCCGGCTTGCCGCCGCGGATTTCGTGGCCGAGGGCGAGGGGCCAGGTCATGGCGAGCGTGGGCCGGAGCGTTGTACGAGCCATGCCCAGTGGCCGAAAGAGGCGGCGATCCATCATGTCGGCGTAGGGATGGCCGTCGCGTTGCTCGCAGACGAGGCCCGCGAGCCAGTAGCCGGGATTGGCATAGGAGTGGATGCTGCCGGGCTCGGTGAAGAGCCAGGTTTGGTCCATGGTGCGGGCGTAAGCCGCGAGGGCGTCGTCGTCGTGGCGGCCGGACATGACGGATTCGTCGGTGAGACCGGCGGTGTGCGTCAGGAGTTGGTGCGGCGTGAGGGCGGCAATGGCGGGATGCAGTTTGGGGACAACCTTGCCGATCGGTTCGTTGAGCTCGATCTTGCCTTCCTCCGCGAGGCTCACGACAGCCGCGGCCGTGAACATCTTGGTTGTGGAACCGAGGCGGAAGAGCATTTCGTGATCAACTGGCTGATTCGTTTCGACGTTGGCCAGGCCGAGGCCTTTTTTCCAGACGAGTTGGCCATCGCGGACGATGCCGATGGCGGCGCCGGGTGTGTTGGTGGCCTGCATTTCGGCGAGGGCCGTGGTTTCGAGGCGGGAGAAATCAGGTTCGGCAGCGGGGAGAGAGAGCGTCGCGAAGAAAGTAAGCCACGCAAGTAGTGGCAAAAGTTGCGAACATTTCATCGACTTAGCAGCTCGCATCTCAATTGCCTTTTTCTCGACCGTCAAACGTAACGTTACTTTAGCAAAGCGATAAAGCCCGCTTGCTCAAAATCGCGATCGCCGGTTAACGCTTCTTGCAGTTGTTCTTTCTTCATTACTACGAACGAAATGCAGTCGGTGAGTGACCATGACTTATCTTGCCGACCGCGATAGAGTGCGATGCCTTCGTCGAATAATGAGTCTGAGCACGACACAATTCGGACGCTCGGATTACGAATCAGTCTCTCGTACAAAACGGCAATCGTTTCACGCCAAGGTGGCTTCGCGAGGCCATCAGCAACTTCCGTCAAAACCCATCGTGTCGTTATTATTTCACCTTCAAACGTCGCGGCAAATTCAATCGCGTCCGCATGTTTGCCATCGTCTTCGCTCACTAATGCAAAAAAATAGAATGAGTCGGCAAATACTCGCCTCATTTCTTCGGCGTCCCGTGCAAGTAGTGATCGTGCTGTTCCGCAAAATCTGACGGCAATCCTTTAACCGATCCAGCGAGGTCCAGCAGGTTCGCAAGCGTTGGGTTTACAGCGGTCGAGCTAGTGGTTGGCAACACCACTGTTACTCGCGTTCCATCGTCAACCGCGGGCACATGATCAAACACCACGACGCCATTCTTTATTGTCCCAGTAAGTGTCATCGCACGAACTCCGAGTTAGATCCTGCCTAAATTATACCTCATTGAGCCGCAGGCTCTCACCGCTTGTTCTTGTCGATTTGCGGGGGCTCGGATTTGTCCCATTTGACGAGCTTTTCGGCGTCGGAGGGTTCGGTGAGGGGGCGGATGACGCGGAAACCGAGGAAAAGGGCGTCGGTGAAGTACCAAATGCTTTGGGGGACTTGGGGGTCTTGTTGTTTCCAGTCGTCGCTGGAGGGAATGCGGGAGGCGGTGCGGTTGCGGCGAGGGCCGTCGTCCCAGGAGCCGCCGCGGGTGACGCGTTTGTATTCGGTAAGCGGCACGATGAGCGGATCTTTCGCGATGCCTTGGTCTTTGCACTTGGCGTAGAAATCGGTCGTGTATTGATCGAGGCACCATTCGGCGACGTTGCCGTGCATGTCGTGCAAGCCCCAGGGGTTCGGTTTTTTTAGCCCGATCTTCTGGTACTTCTCGTCGCTGTTTTCGAGGTACCAGGCGTAGTCACCAAGCTTTTCCGGATCGTCGCCGAAGGAATAAGCCGTGGTTGTGCCGGCGCGGCAAGCGTATTCCCATTCGGCTTCGGTCGGCAGGCGGTAGTAGCGGCCGGTTTTGGCGCTGAGCCATTGGCAGAAGACGCGGGCGGAGTGCTGGGTCATGCAGATCGCGGGAAAGCCGCGTTTGCCCATGCCGAAGGTCATGTCGGTGTAGGGCTTGGTCGGTTGCGTGAGCTGGAATTTTTCGGCGAACTTGTCGCGTGGGGTTTCGGGAAATGAGAGCTGCTGACGTTTGAGGATGTCGAGGTCCGACATCCAAACTTCGTAGGCGTCCCAGGTGATTTCGCACTTGGCCATCCAGAACGGCGAGATTTCGACTTCGTGCTGCGGGCCTTCATCGGGATAGCGGCCTTTTTCGCTGTCGGGGCTGCCCATGAGGAATTTGCCGCCGCGGATGGGGAGCATGTCGATCTTGGCGTCGGTGTGCTCGATGAGCTCGGTGTAGGGCTTCATCTGCGATTCGGTTTTGGCATCCGAATCGGGAATTGGCAGCGGGGCGGGATGTTCGGCGGCGGAGCCAATGCAGGCCGCAGACGCGATGGCAGCAGCAAGCAAGTAGATTGCCGGACGTCTGGAGAAGAAAATCTCACACAGAGGCACAGAGGCACAGAGGCGCAGAGGCAAATTCTTCATGATGGAATTCTCAGGTGAACGCATCGGTTCCGTGGCGATGCGGATGATACATGTGCACGTTGCTCGCCTGGAAAGACGTAGTCCCGCCGTTGAAAACTAGTTTAGCCGGATTTGGGTATGATGCGGCAGGCCTTTTCCTGCCCTGATCAGAAGGTGCAGTTGGCATTATGCTAACTGAACCTTGGCGAGGGAATTAGCGTCCTTTGCGATCCACCCGGCAACTTGCTGCCGAACAATCTGCCACTCGATTCAACCGCGCCGAATCAACTATGCCGATTTCCGAACCATTTTGCACGTCACGCACTGAGATTGCGGGCGTTTCGATTCCTGAGCTTGCCCAGCGTTTCGGTACGCCAGTGTATGTCTATGATGCGGCCAAAATTGTGGAGCGGATTAACGATCTCAAGCAATTCGATGTTATTCGCTTTGCTCAGAAAGCTTGCTCGAACATCGGAATTCTGGCTTTGGCGCGCAAGCACGGCGTGGTCGTCGATGCGGTTAGCGCGGGCGAGATTCACCGGGCGTTGAAGGCCGGCTATAAGGCGGGCGGCACGAAGCATCCCGAAATTGTCTATACGGCCGATATTTTTGACCGCGATTCGCTAGAAGCTGTAGTGAAACTTGGAATTCCGGTGAATTGCGGATCGCCGGTGATGATCGATCAGCTTGGTGCGCGGTTGCCGGGTGCGAATATTACGCTGCGGATCAATCCGGGATTTGGTCATGGGCATAGTCAAAAGACGAATACGGGCGGCGAGCAATCGAAGCACGGCATTTGGCACGAGCAGCTCGACGATTGTTTGCGGCGGGCCGATCATCACGGCTTAAACATTACCGGCGTGCATATGCACATTGGCAGCGGAACTGACCTCGAGCATTTGGCCCAGGTCTGCGGCGCGATGGAAAAATGCGCGACGCAGGTGGGACGGTCGATTACGACGATTAGCGCCGGCGGAGGTTTGCCGACGCCGTATCGCGAGGGGCAAACATTTGTTGATTTGGATCGCTATTTCAAGCTTTGGGATGCTAGCCGCAAGCGGCTGGAAGAACAATTTGGGCACAAATTGACGCTGGAGATTGAGCCGGGGCGGTATTTGGTTGCTGAGAGCGGGTATCTCGTCAGTGAGATTCGGGCGGTGAAGCAGACGGGCGGCAATACGTTTTATTTGCTCGACGCGGGGTTCAATAACTTGGCGCGACCGATTCTGTACGGGGCTTATCATCCGATGTCGGTTTGTGCCGCGAATGGGGCGGAAAGGCACGGAGAGCGATCCTTGCAAGAGGTTGTCGTTGGCGGTCCGCTTTGTGAGTCGGGCGATATTTTCACGCAGGAAGAAGGCGGATTCGTTTGCAAGCGGTCGTTGCCGGCGGCGGACGTCGGTGATTACCTGGTCATTGAGCGGGCGGGAGCGTACGGCTTTGTCATGGCGAGCAACTACAACGGCAAGCCAATGCCGGCGGAAGTGCTAATTGCAAACAAGCAACCCAAGCTGATTCGCAGTCGGCAGACGCTGGATGACTTGATCCGAGGCGAGGCGATTCCTGAATGAGGCGGCTGAGTGCCGGCGGCGAAACCTCTAAACCTCACCAAGCTGCGGCTGGATGGTCGTTAGCGGAGGGAGCACGGGCTCCGAAAAAGCTGGTTCTTCGCAGGATGGCGACTTCAACTCGTCGTTGCCAGCGCGGAACTCCCCTTCGCAGTGGGTGCAGGACATCTGGCGGCCAAAATACTTGGCGGGGATGCGTAGAGCTCGCCCGCAGACTGGGCATGATTGATAGAACACAGTAACTGCCGCCATGTCAGTAACCTCCATACTACCGCCGGGCGTTTTGCACTTCGCGCGCCAATGCAGGGCCTGATTTTAGGGAATGCTAGACGCCTTTGCAAGTCGCTAGCGGGAAATATTCCCGACTTGTAACGGGCAATGTGTCGCGACTGCACGACCAAAAGACACGATAATTGGCGGGTGGTTCGCCGGCGAGCAGTGCCGAAATGCGATTATTCTGATGAGGTTGTGTGCGGGGAAAGGTGACAGTGGGATACGGGCAGCCGCAGGGCTGAAATGGCTAACATACGTTGATGAATGAGGAACGTGGGAATTCGAGGAGCTCCGGCACCCGGGCGGTGTTAGGGATGTTCGCCGTCGCCATTCTGATGGCGGCGATGGCCTGGTGGTGGAACTATCACCGGGGTCAAAAGGCGTTGGATTTTTATGGACCGGAGGGGGTGTTACTGATTCGGACGGCGCCCGTCGTGGAGTTTTTGCAGCCGACGCCGGAAGCGGTGATCGACATCAGCAAGGCGCCGGGGCTAATCAACGCGCGGGCGTCGCTGCTTAGCGATGCGAGCTATGATTGGACGGCGACGGCCGTTCGCGAGGAGTCGCCGCTGTTTTCGGTGCGGTTTCGTCGTGGGGATAGGTCGGTCGTGATGACGTTCGATTTCGAGAATCGAACGGTGCATGCTTCGACAACGGATAAGACGGCGCGGCTGGTGAAGAAAACGGCGGAGGGGTGGCAGAACTATCTCGCGAGGCAGAGCAAGTCGCACTCAACGAACAGCGACTAGGCGGAAGCGTTAGGCGACCTGGGCCAACACGTACGGGCCTTTAGGAATGACGGCGATATTCGCGGTGGGGCCATATTCGCTGAGCGAAGCGGCGACGGCGGATTCGACCGTTGAAGCGGCTTCGACGAAGAGGCTGTTCAACACATCGGCCGAGAGCCCGCCGCTGACGATTTTTACCTTGGCTTTGCGGCGCACTTTGGCGAGCTCTTCGAGCTGCCACTGATCCATGACGAAATAGTCTTTGCCCAAGATGCGCTCGACGAAGATTTCAAGCGATTCGTTATCGCGGAAGAGCTGCTGGAACTGCGGGCTGCCGATGCCTTCGGTGAGACTGGCGCAGAGAATGATCGTTCCGCCTTGTTTAACGATGGGCAGTGCGCCCGTGAGACCTTTGACGGCTTGATAAAACGTCGTGTCGAGTGGATAGCCGGCGCAGCTCGTGACGACGATATCGACGGGCTCTTTTACGGTGTCGCGGACGACGTCGCGAACGAAATCGACGCCTTCGTGAAATGCCGAAATCATGTCGCCGGCTACGAATTTGAGCGGGCGGCGCTCGGCGTCGATCACGACGTTGACGATGAAATCGCAGCCGGCTTTCTTGCCGATCCAGGTGTTTTCCTCGTGAACGGGATTGCCTTCGAGGATGCCGCAATCGGCCTTCGGGTTTTCCAAAAAGTCGGGGCCGTGCCAGACTTTGACCGTTTCGAGGGCCGCGATGCCGGGGCAGATTAGCTTGCGGCCGCCTGAGAAGCCGGCCATTAAGTGCGGTTCGATCAGGCCGGTGGTGATTTTCAAATCGGCGTTGACATAGCGGGTGTCGATCCAAATGGGCACGCCGCGGGGGCTGTTGCCGAGAAATGTGTGTTCCTCAAGCGCCTGGCCGTGGTGATTCTCGATGCGGTAGTTTTCGTAGATGTGGCGGCCGACTATTTCGATCAGCTCATCACCTTCATTGGGGCGATGCAGCCCGGTGGCGACGAGGATCGTGATTTTGCTGCGCGGGAGGCCAACGTTTTCGAGAATATCGAGGACTGGCCGCAGGATCAGCTCGTTGGGCACCGGCCGCGTGATGTCGCAAATGAGGATGCAGGCATCTTGGCGGCCTTTGGCGAGTTCGGCGAGCGGCGGGGCGCCGTTGGGCTGCGTGAGGACCTTGAGGAGCGAGGCCTGCGGATCGGGAAGCGGCGGGGCGTCTTTGTAGTGCAGCGTCCGGACGATGCGCTCGTCGGGCAATTCGGCGAGTAGGCCTGTGCGACCGTATTCGAACTTGATGCGCATGCCACCCTCGTTTAACCGCCGCCCCCAGGCGGCACATCTCTTGATCCACGAAACGGCCCGTGGACGGGCCGTTTAACCACCTCCGCGATACCCCACCACACGATATTCGCGCACGCAAACTACTTCTTGGCGGCGCCCTTGGCGGGCGCGGCGGCTTTCGCTGGCGCGGCGGCACCCTTCGCAGGAGCGGCGCCGGCGGCAGGAGCAGCGGTACCTGCGGCGCCTTCCTCGGCCTTGGCGGCCTTCTTTTTCTTCTTCAGCGCGAGCTTGAGCACGCGGACCTTGGGCAAGCCGAGGACGTTGTCGCCTTCCTTCCAGCGCTCGGTCTCTTTGAGCTTGAGAATTCGCTCGGCGCGGGTCAAAACGTTGCGGTTGGAGATTGCACCCGCCTTCACGCGGAGGCTTTTGTCGATCGTCATCGGCCGGTCCCTTTATTAATCGTTGAAACGACCAATATACGGGCGAAATGCAATTCCTTCAACGCGGCTGCGGCCCGTGGACGGGCCAGTTAACCGCCGCCTCCGGGCGGCGAGACTACGGTGAAACGCCACGCGTGGGCGGGATTAAACCTCGAACGGCTTTAGCCAGCACCATTTCTGCAATGGTAAGCCGGCCTCTGACGGGTTGCTTTCCACGTACTCGACGGCATGTTCGATTTCACCGACCTCGAACAGGAATATTTTCCAGCCGTTCTCGCCCCAGGGCGTCGGTAATTTGCCATCCGATTGCTAAAAATGAGCGAGCGGGTGCATCCTCTTTTTTCGCAATTCCCGAGACGCGGCCCGCTTGAGGTATCCAACAATCGTTTCCGCGTAGATTCCCTGCCTGGCTGCCACGATATGAACATGGTCTGGCATCAAAGCAGCCGCATAGAAGACCAACCCCAATTCTTGAACAATGTCGCCAAATGCGCACGCGATAATTGTGATTTGCCGCGAGGAGAAACGTACCGGTGGAAAACGCAACTCTCGGCGCATGGCCTGTAGTTTGGCAGCCTCACCCGTCGTCAGCGATGTGTCTTCGCGCACGCGCTGTGGTGGACCAAAGGGTTGGAGTCGAGGGGCGAATACATATTTTGACATTGACCCGCGCGGATCGTTGGGCAGCCAAAATCCGTAAGCGCCGAAGATGATGTGATAGGCGATGACAGGACGAGGCATGGCGATGTAACCCGAAAAAAATCGGCCCGTGGACGGGCCGGTTAACCGCCGCCTCCGGGCGGCGAGTTGATGACCCTCTGCAAATCGTCGAAAAATCGAGGGTAAGTCTTGGCGGTGCAGCCGGGATCGCGAATGACGACGCCGGGATGGACGAGGCCGGCGAGGGCGAAGCTCATGGCCATGCGGTGGTCGTTGTAGGTCTCGATTTCGATTGAGGTTGTGTTGGTTCCGGCCAGATGGGTAAGGCAAGCACCCTCATCCCAGCCCTCTCCCAAGGGGAGAGGGGGAGGATGGATGCGGAGGCCGTCGGGCAACTCATCGACGGTTGCGCCGAACTTGCGAAGCTCGCGAGCGAGGTCGCCGATGCGGTCGGTTTCTTTGTGGCGGATGTGGGCGACGCCGCGAATCGTCGTTGGGCCGTTGGCGAAGAGGGCGACGACCGCCAGGGTTTGGGCCGTGTCGCTGATCGCGTTCATGTCGATGTCGATGCCGTGAGCGGCGCGTCCGGAAACAGTGATGGCGCTGGGCGAATAATTCACCCGGCAACCCATTTTCGTTAGACACTCAACGAACTGCACGTCGCCTTGTAGGGAATCGCGGCTGAGACCTTCGATGGTTACTTCGCCGCCGGTAATCGCGGCGGCGGCCCAAAAGTAGCTGGCGGCGGAGGCGTCGGGCTCGATGAGGTATTGGCGGGCGGCGTACTTTTGTGGCGCGGCGATACGAAAGGCAGAGAAATCGTGTTCGGCGACAACGGTCGCGCCGAAGGCGGCCATGATTTGCCGAGTCATTTCGACGTAAGGCTTGGAAACGAGCGAGCCTTGAATGTGAATGTACACATCGGAGGCGGCATAGGGAGAGGCCAGCATCAGGCCGCTTAAGAATTGGCTGGAGACGTCGCCGCGGACGTTAACGTTGCCGCCGCGGAGACCGCTGGCATTCACCATTAGCGGTGGAAAGCCGGGGCGATTCTCGCAGGTGCAGTTGTCACCGAGTTGATTGAGGGCATCGAGCAAGTCACCAATGGGTCGCTCGCGCATGCGCTGGATGCCGTCGAGGCGGTAGGTGCCCTTTCCAAGCGCGCAGAGGGCGGTGAGAAAGCGAATGGTTGTGCCGCTGTTGCCGACGAAGAGGTCGGCGTTGGTAGCGGGGATTTGGCCGCTGCAGCCGTGGACGCGGAGAGTTGTGCCGTTGTCGGACGATTCGACGTGGATACCGAGGCGACCGAGGCTGTCGATCATCACGCGGGTGTCTTCGCTGTCGAGCGCGCCGGTGAGCGTGCTCGTGCCGTGGGCCAAAGCCGCACAGACCAGAGCGCGGTTGGTGATGCTTTTGGAGCCGGGAGGGCGGATGCGTCCGCGGATGGGGCCAATAACAGGCTCGATCTTGATCGACGCTGGGTCAGACACGCTGATTTCAGTTAGGCACTTGAGGACAAGGAGGAAACACTAATCTACACTAATCAACGCTAATAATTGTGTTTGCATTAGTGAAGATTAGTGACGATTAGCGTTCCTTTTTTTCTTTTGCTATTCGCTGACGATGTTTTTCAGTTTTGACGGTGTGGATGGAGTGGGAAAATCGACGCAGATTCGTCTGCTGGAGGAGGCGCTGCGCGCGAGGGGGCGGGAAGTTGTGACGTGCCGTGATCCGGGGGGGACGCCATTAGGCGAGCGGCTGCGGGAGATTTTGCTCGATCATCATGGTTTGGCAATTCATCGTCGCAGTGAAATGCTGCTGTATATGGCGTCGAGGGCGCAGCTGGTGGAAGAAGTGATTCGGCCGGCGCTGGCGGCTGGCAAAACGGTGATCAGCGATCGGTATTTGTTGGCCAATGTGGTTTATCAAGGCCACGCCGGCGGTCTCAATCCGGCGGAAGTGTGGCGAGTCGGCGAAATCACCGTCGGTGGGTTGATGCCGGACCTGGTTTTTGTGCTCGACATGCCGGCGGAGCGGGCGGGCGCGCGGATTCAGCGGGCGGCGGACCGGATGGAGTCCCAGGGTCTGGCGTATCTAGAGGCGGTGAGGCAAGGGTTTTTGACCGAAGCGCGGCAGCGGCCGGAGAAGATTGTGGTGGTGAATGCGGATCGGCAGGCGGAGGCGGTGCATGGAGATGTGATGCAATCCGTCGAGCGATTGCTCGGACATTCTCAATAGCCGGGACCAAACTTGGTCCCGGAGCGCCGCGAGTGGGCAAAGATTCGGCCGCTCTCCGGGAGCAGGTTTGCTCCCGGCTATTGGAGTGGATGCACGGTTAGAAGCCGACGTCGGTGCGGCGTTGGACGCGGATCATTTTTACGTCTTTGAGAATTTGGGCGTCGGGGAGGCCGACGAGCAGTTCGATGGTGTCGTCCATTTTGCCGGAGACGGGTGTGATTTGAACGAAGGGCACGTCGGGATTGATGACGGTGCGGTCGGCGTCGAGCAAGACGACTTTGAAAGGCGAGCCTCGCATCTCTTCATGCAGGCGGGCGGCGCCTTCTTCGAAATCTTTGATCATCCGCAGCTTCCAGACGGCGAGTGTGCCTTGATTGGGCCGGGGCTCGAGATAGCCGCGGACGGGCTCGTAAGCCGTGCGGATGTCGTCAAAATTCCAGGCCTGATCGCCGAGGGTCCAGCGGACGATAACTTCGCGGCGGGCGTCAACCCGCGGCGCTGAATCGATCGGCTGGGGCGGCGGCGGGGTTGGCGGCTGAGCAATGGCGGAAATCGACACCGCCATCGACGCGGCGATTAGAAGCAATGCGTGGGGCAATTTCATGTTTGATTCCTCAGACCGCTGCTGGAATTCGAAGGACTGTAGGTCGGACAGGCCCTGGCCGACCAGAACTGCCGATGGACAATCGATTTGCGGCTCAGACCGGCGAAGGGCCTCGCCGGCCTACTTTCAAAAACTGCGTGGCCCTGACTATCAGCCCCATCATGATTGGCTGGCGGTCAAATTACCAATAGGTCGTGCAAGCCGGAAGCAGAAATGCCGAGGGGGACCACGAAAGACACGAAATACACGAAATTGGGCGGAAGGGAAGCCGCGGATGAAGTACGGATTTTCACAGCCGGGCGTAGCCGGAACCCAAGGGAAGATATCTCACGCGGAGGCGCGGAGGCGCGGAGAAATAAGCAGCGACGCCGGCTCTTGGCGTCTTCCTCTGCGCCGCTGCGCCTTTGCGTGAGTTTTTTGAAAACTCCGAAAATCGTCGCGGCATGCGGAGAAACGGAGCGTTTGTAGTACAGATAGATTCAATCCGTGTTTCATCTGGGTTTCATCTGTGGCTAATTCCTTAGCCGTGGGTGGAGAAGTCGGCGAGATTTTTAGCAGCAACCGTAGCGGGGGGCTCGTTTGTTAGGCCACAATAGCGGCTATGTCCAATCGCATTCGCCGCGCCGCGTCGTTGCTTGAGTTGCTGATCGCGCTGTCAATCATCGGGGGCCTCGCCGGATTGATTCTGACTGCGGCCATGATGGTGCTTAACAGGGCGATGCACATTTTGGATTAGCAGCGCGCTGGCGGGACGATTTGGCGGGCGGATAGGATGACAGGATGTTGTGGGGCGCGCTTGGTTTCGTGGCGATGTTTTTTTCGATGGCGTTTGTCGCTGCGCTGCTCTTGAGTTGCGGTCAATTATTCTGCAAGCTACCACGGCGGCGGCGGTTGAGATTGCCTACGGCCGCTGAATTAGAAGAATTGCGCGCGCGGCCGCGGGCTAAAATTGACAAGCCGAAGGTCGGTATCTTTTTTCGGTTGCTGACAGTGCCTTTTGCTGTGATTATGTTTCCGCTGTTGTTGCTAGTTCTGATTCCTGCATTCGCCGCCATGTGGTTGTGTGTGGTTTGCCAGAATTTTCGCTATGTCCGGCGCGCCACATATCGTGTGTTGCGTCGTAGAAATGTTTTGCTTGCAAGATACCGATCATATCCGACCGGCCTTGCGGTGTTTATGCGAAAGATCGCCTGCCTAGTCTAGGACCCTATGCGTTTCCGCGTCCGCACGCTGCTGATCGTCTTGGCTATCGTGGTTTACGTTGCGATGGCTACCGTCGGCGTCATGTACGCATCGCCGGCAGCGCTGGCCGCATCGGATTACGTCATGGAGCTTGGGGCGAGGGCGGTGTATCGAGGCGTCTGCTACGCTGCGTTCGATTAGGGAAGCTGCCCGCCCCATGTTCCGTTTCGCGATCCGAGATTTGCTCTCCGGTGGGGCGACGACTGCAAGCTACCAAGCCGTTCCTAAAATCATCCCGCCGCGGCGCGGCGGGAGGAAATCAGCTTAGTGAGTTTAGGTTCGCTGTAGCGACTCAGTCATGGCTCCGCCGACACAAGGTCGGCGGTGGCCAAGGAATATGAAATACTGGCAAGGGCTATGAGATAAGCGCTGAAAAAATCGCATTACGCTACCAGTACGTTGTGTTGCTGTGCCAGGGAAAGTAGCTGGGGCGGCGACCGCCGAAGCGGAACTCGGCGCCGGTCATGAAGGAGATGTTGTTCATGCCGCTGATGCGGGCGTTGCCGAGACTTAGGTTGTCCACAAAATCGAACCGCAGCGTGAACCAGGGCCCGTAAAAATATTTGATGCCCGCGCCGAGGGGAATCTCCAGCGGGGCCTCGCTGATTCGCTGGCCGAGCTCGTTGTTGAAGCGAAACGTCTGAAATCCGAGGCCGGCGAGGAGGTAGGGACGCCAGCGAGTGTCGCCGAGTGGGTAAAACGCGAGCGAGACGTCGGCGAAATTATCGCGGCTGGCGGGGAAGAAGGGCGCCCCGGTGGCTCCATTGGCCAGGTCGGGTCGGGCGAAGGCCCAGCGGCCTTCGAGGCCCCAAAAGTGATCGAAATCGTATCCCAGGCGGAGGCCGACGAATGTCGTGTCGTTCTGGTAGATGCGGCCCGGCACGAGGTCGTCCATCATGATGCCGCCGACAAAGGTGCCGAAATAGAGCGGCCGATTGCGCCAGCTGGTGCCGATCAGCGGCTGACCGATGCCGATATGCCGGTCGGGGTCGTTGGGATCGGCGTGCGAGAACCAGGGCTCGGCAAAGAGCGGATGCGCCATGTGCTGCCACGGAGCGGGGTCGTTCAAGTCCGGCGGGCCGAAATAGTCGCTCATTTCCGAGGCCGACGGGCCGGGAGCGGGAATCAACTCGGGCTGGGAGAGGCGGTTTTCGACGATCGATGGGATTTCGGGCTGCGGCTCGTCGTCGTTCAACGATGGCACGGCCAACGATTTGGTTACGGCCTGAGCGCTGGTGGGCAGCGGGACGATGCGGATAGCGCCGGAAGTGAATTCGGAGGGCCGCAGCGGATTGGGAGGGTCGGCGCGCAGGACCGCCACAGCGCCCGCGCTGGCCCAAACCAGCGCAGCGACGAGCAATTTCGGCGAAATTGCAAGCAAGCGCGGCATCCGCAGCCTGACTAGGGGGAAGTAAAAGGTGGCGGATTATCCGAGCGAGCCGGAGGGTCGTCAATGTCAAGATTCGAGCGAAAACCACCCGCGCGGAGGGAAAAATAACAAACATTTCCCAGCAGCTTGAAGACGCTGGCGGCAATCGGTAGTCTGGATAATTCAGCTTAGGGGATCGATCGGGCCGGAATTCTCCCGGCTCGAAGTGGTTTGGGGTCAAACACGCCAGGACGGGCGACTGCCTAAGGGTTCGCGGCTGGCAAAATTCTTTCCAAGACAATGAATTCTTAGTCGGGGGCATCGCAATCATGCAATCGAGCTTTGGCGCGCGCCGCGTCGTTTGTCGTAACGCCCATAGGTCCGGGTTTACGCTGGTGGAATTGCTCGTCGTGATTGCGATTATTGGCGTGCTGGTGGCGCTGCTTTTGCCGGCGGTGCAAGCGGCAAGAGAATCGGCGCGGCGCATGCAGTGTCAGAATCATCTGAAGCAGTTCGGCCTGGCGTTTCATAATCACGCCGACAATTTTGGCCATCTACCGACGGGCGGCTGGGGTTGGAGTTATGTTGGCGATCCCGATGAAGGCTTCGCGGAAAAACAGCCCGGTGGCTGGCTCTATAACATTCTGCCGTTCATCGAGCAAAAGGCGCTGCGCGAAATCGGCGCGGGCGATCCAGCGGCATTGAAGCTGAATGATCTTACGCGGCTCGTGCAAACACCCGTAAAAATCTACAACTGTCCTTCCCGCCGTCCTGCCACGCTATATCCGCTGATCGTGCAGCCGACCAACGCCGCGCAAGGGATCAATCAGGGCGCCAAGACGGACTATTCCGTCAACGCAGGTGATCAAAATGCTGACCAGGGAGCAGATGGTGGCAGCCCAACGGCATCGCCCCCGCCTCCATTTACTTACACGGGCATTTCCTTCGTTCGCAGCAAGATTCGCCTGGCGGAAATCACCGACGGAACGTCCAGCACGATCATGGTTGGCGAAAAGCACCTTTCGGTCCAGAACTACCGAACTGGCATCGACCTGTCCGACAATGAGAATTTATATGTCGGCTTCGACAACGATTTATTTCGCAGCACGGACAAGACATCCACGGGTGCGGTGGGCAATATTCGCTTTCCACCGCGAGTTGACTCCCGCACGGCTGACCTGCGAACATTCGGGAGTGCGCATCCGGGCGGGTTTAATGCGGTGCTGTGTGATGGGTCGGTGCGGAATATCTCCTACAACATTGACGTCAACATCTTTGGCGGGCTCGGTAACCGGGCAGACGGTCGGCAATTGGGCGATTACTAGTTATTGGCGGTCGGGGGAATTGGGCCACCCGCCCGACGCTACACCCGATTAAGACAGGTGGGCACAGCCCACCCTACGAGAATGGCATGCGGGGTGTGCCTGCTCTAGTTAGATCTTCGCCCGCAGCTTGCTGGCGTTGCCGGCCTGGCCGAAGGCGGTCATGCGAGCGATGCAGACCTTTTTCATGGCTTCGCGGGCGGGCTTGAGATAGTCGCGGGGGTCGAACTTTTCCGGCGTCGTCATCAAGACTTTGCGAATGGCGGCGGTGATGGCGATGCGGCAGTCGGTATCGACGTTGATCTTGCGGACGCCGTGTTTGATGCCGCGCTGAATCTCTTCGACTGGCACTCCCCAAGTCTGCTTCATTTCGCCGCCGTATTTGCGGAGCTCGTCTTGCAAGTCTTGCGGCACGGAAGAGCTGCCGTGCATGACAAGGTGGCAGTTGGGCAGCTTTTTATGGATTGCGACGATGCGATCCATGGCCAGCACTTCGCCGTCCGGCTTGCGAGTGAATTTGTAGGCCCCGTGGCTGGTGCCGATGGCGACCGCTAGTGCATCGACACCCGTTTTCTTCACGAAATCTTCCGCCTGATCGGGATCGGTGAGCAGCTGTTCGCGGGATAGCTTGCCGACGGCGCCATGGCCGTCTTCCTGTTCACCTTCGCCGTGCTCCAGTGAGCCGAGGCAGCCGAGTTCGCCTTCGACGGAGACGTTTTTGGGATGGGCGAGCTTCACGACCTCTGCGGTGACGCGAACGTTGTATTCGTAATCGGCCGGCGTCTTGCCGTCGTCTTTCAGGGAGCCGTCCATCATGACGCTGGTGAAGTTATTGGCGATGGCGCTGGCACAGGTGGCCGGGCTGTTGCCATGGTCCTGGTGCATAACCGTGGGAATTTCGGGATAAAGCTCCGTGGCCGCCATCATCAGATGCTTGAGATAGGCATCCTGCGAATAGGCCCGCGCGCCGCGCGAGGCCTGGATGATCACGGGCGAGTCGGTTTCCTTGGCCGCTTCCATAATCGCTTGAATCTGCTCCATGTCGTTGACGTTGAACGCGGCGACGCCGTAGTTGTTGGCGGCGGCGTGATCGAGGACGGTGCGGAGGGGTACGAGGGACATGGGCGGCTCCGGGCGGGCAGGAATGCAGAATGTAGAATTCGGAATGCGGAATTGCAGTCAATTCTCGCGATTATTGAGCGGATCGGAGGCGGGAGCAATGGCAGGCACCGCGCATAAACACTCTCAATGCCGCAAGGGGAACGACTATTCCCCTGGAGTCGCGAGAGGGGCGGATGTTTGCTCGCGGGCGAAGAGGTCGTCGAATTGGGTTTGGGAAAATCGCAGCACGAGCAGCCGATTGCGGGCGTTTCCGCCACTGGTTTGAGTAAAGAAATACTCGCCGAGGCCCTTGTGGTCGGGCGTCGCGCCGAGCAGCAGCGATTCGCCGGGACGTAGCACGACTTCCGACCGCAGTCGATCGAGCGTTAACCGATCTTGAGCCGTCTGCTGGATCATCATGCCTTCGCTGCCCATCCAGCGGGCTTTAGGTTCGCCGTGCTCGATTTCGGGCGTGAGTGAGAGCTTCACGCGGCCATCGCCGAGCGGATAGGACTTGAGTGAGAGCACGCAGCGGGCATTGACGAGCTGCTGGCCGTGAACGTTGCCTTCGTCGCTGATCAGGACCGGCAGATTCGGGAACACTTGCGAGGCGTTGATGATCGAGCGATGGCCGGCACGGAGCGGCAACTGGCGGCGGCCGCCGTCGAGGTCTAGTTCGCCCGAGCCGCCGGAGCTGATTGTCTCGAGCAGATTCGGTTTCGCGTCGAGGAGCGCGACCAATTGAGTGGGTAAATTCTGACCGAAGACGCCGACGCGGAGGCCGTTGGCGGCGAGGCTCTTGCGCAGGTCCGGCGGTAAAGGCTGCTCGTCGGTTGCGTTCCAGATTGTGGTGTACGTTTCGTCGTCACTCGCTTTAAGCGAGGCAAAGGCAAGGTCGAGGACGACGGAATCGGGCGGCAGTTTGCCCGCGGGCAAGGGATTGGTTTTTTTGGTTTCTGAACGGGTCGGAAGCACGGCAATTGGGGCGCAGCCGGCGGTTAAGACCAGCGCATGGAGTAGCCCCGAAATGATGGCGTGCCTGAACATGGTGCGCGGAAAAGTACCGGTAGTCGCCACGGAAAGCAATGCGATTGTGCGACGGATATCGTCCCGATGGGGGCGGATGTGCGGGTTTTGAGGGTGGCCAGCGGCTGACGAACCGCCGAGGGATCCAATGAGTTTTCGTCGGCGCGGCGGTGGGCGGGGTAGTCTTGAGGAAAGCACACGAACCAAGGAAAACGCGATGTTAATCCGCCGAATTCGCCGGGGAATGAGCAATGCACAGTATGCAACGGTCTTAGCCCTCGTTGCACTGGCCGTGGTGGCGGGAGTTACGCTGATTGGCAGCCGGGCGAACACCAAGCTGGGCCAGACTGCTAGCGATGTGGCTAATCCAGCGGCGCTGACGCAGCGGTTTGGGAGCTAGCAGGGATTATTCCTGGCGGTCGTTGGTTTTGATGTAATCAGTGGGGAGGGTTTTGTTCCAGGCTTGGAGTTTGGTGGAAAGAGATTTGACGAGGTCGGGTTTGGAGGCGGCGAGATTTTTCGATTCGGTGGGGTCAGCTACGACGTCGTAGAGCTCAAGGTCGCCGCCGCGGCGGCGGTTGGGATCGAAGAGCTTCCATTGGCCGTCGCGGATGGCGAGGTCGCTGTTGGGTGTGCTGGTCTTCCAGAGGAGCGGCTTGGTGTGGACATGGGTTTTGCCGAGCCAGGCTTCAGAGACGTCTTCGCCGTCGATGTCGGTTGGCGATTTGATGCCGGTGATTTTGCAGAGCGTGGGGAGCCAGTCGATGAAGCTGGTGACGGATTGATTGTCGGTGCGGCCGGCGGGGGTGTGACCGGGCCAGCGGACAATGAAGGGGACGCGGACGCCGCCTTCGAACATGCCGTGCTTGCCGCCGCGGAGGTCGCCGGATGAGCCGAGGGCGTTGAGGCGAATGTCGAGCGTATCGTTGCCTGCGTTTGCTTTAGTTGGGGCTGCTTTGGCTTTTTTGCCTTTCTTATTCTTTTCGGCACCTTCAACCGGTGGTCGCAGTGGCGCCGCGCCTTGGTCGGCAGAAAAGACGACGATGGTGTTGTCCTTAAGACCGAGGTCGTCGATGCGCTTGAGGAGTCGGCCGATGTCTTCGTCCATGGAGTAGACATCGGCTAGATACCGACGGAAATGGTCATTGACGTCGCCGCCGAGTTGCTTAACGAGGGCGAATTTTTCGCGTAAAGGCGCGGGGCATTTGGTTTCGTCGAGCTTGAGCGGGCCGAAGCGGTCGAGGGTGGCTTGTGAGGGATTGACTGGATGGTGCGAGATGTGGCACCAGACGTTGACGTAGAACGGGGCGTCTTTGTTTTGCTTGATGAAGCTGATTGCGCCGTCGAAGATGTGGGCGTCGCGGCCGCGGGTTGCGTTACGACGAGCGGCTAGCTTTTCGTCGTTATCGACGTTGACGGAATCGATGCCGTAGGTGCCATTCTTTTCGTCGGGACCGATGTGCCACTTGCCGAAGTGGCCGGTGTGGTAGCCGGCCTGATGCAAGAGATCGGTAATCGTGATGCGGTCGCCGAAGCCGCCGTTGGCGGGATAGACGTGATAGGTCGCTGGGAATTTGCTCGTCATCAGGCCGGTGCGAGCGGGGCAGCAGGTGACGCCGGTGGAATAGGCTTGCGTGAAGCGGGTGCCCTCGCTGGCTAGCGAATCGATGTTGGGTGTTTTGGCGTAGGGATGGCCGTAGCAGGCGAGATCACCGAAGCCGAAATCGTCGGCAAGGATGAAGACGATGTTGGGCTTGGTGGCTTCCGCGGCGGAAATCTCACGCAGAGGCGCAAAGGCGCAAAGGCGCAGAGGAGGAGCAGGGAGAGTAATAAACGCGGGTTCATTGCGAAATTCGATTGAACAGGAGGAAACGGAGGTAACCGAGAAGGGGGAATTGCATCCAAACTGACAGAAAAATGTGGGACAGAAAAATAAGTACTTCAAGCGTGTCGTGGACAGTTTCGATGTCTTATCTTTCTGTCCTCCATGCTTCTGTCTTATGAAGGCGTGATGATTGTGGGATGCGCAGGATTGGCCGTTTATTGAGGATAATTTGCAGCGGACTGCTATTTTCCCGCTGGGCCGTGGAGACGGGCGGCGTGGCGGCCGGTGAAGAGGACGCACATGCCGCCGCGTTGGGCGACGTTGACGACTTGTTTTTGGGAGGCGCGGCCGAGGATAGCGACGCCGTATTGGGTGGGGGCGAAGCCCATGACGACGTGGAAGGGCTCGGTGTGGACGCGACCGTCGGGGCCGAGTACGGGAAATTCGTTGACTGGGATGGTCGCGAGCTGCTGAATGACCCAGCGGTTGGTTGAGTCGGCCAGGGCCAGCTCGATGGCGGCGTCCCACTGGTCTTGCGTTGCGGCTGAGCCGATGAGGACGCCTTCGCCACCATAGGCGCGGTTGGGCTTGAGGACGAGCGTTTCGCGCTCCTGGCGGGCGAAATCGAGCAGGCTGCGCTCGCGGCCGTCGGGCGTCGTGGTTTTGCGGTCGGAGATAATCCGCGTCCACAAAATATGGCGGCGGAAAATCTGCCGCTCGTCGGCGCTGAAATGGCGCTCGGTGATTTTGGCGTCGGTGAGGACTTCCCAGCAGCTTTTTTGATCGAGCTCGGCGGCGATCGAGGAGATAACGCGGTTTTGCTTGAGCAGCGCGCGCATCGGGGAGACGTCTTTGCCCTGAGCGGCGAGGACGAGCAGATCGGCGACGGTGTAGTCGCGATAGGCGAGATCGACGACGTCGCCGCCGTAAATGACTTCATCGCCAGACAACGATAATTCGCTGGGATCGGCGTGCATGACCTTGAGGCCATATTGATCGTGAAAATAGCGGGCGAGGTCTTCCTGCTCGTCGATTCCGCTGCCGGCGTATTTGGCTTCGACGAAGCAGATGTTGCGGGCCGGACGGCCGATGGCTTCGAGATGCTCGCGGATGGCTTGCATCAGGAGCTCGCGAATGTCGGACGGCAGCGAGAGTTCCAGATCGTCGTCTTGGCGCTTCAGCTGTGGCAGAATGACATCGGCGATGACGCGCTCGGCGGTAGGCACGAGATAGAGACCGCCGATGCCGCTCATGTTGGGTTCCATGAAGCGGAGCGAGTTCTTCCACATGGGGCTCGTGAAATCGATCACGGCGTCGAGGCGGCCGAAGATGGGGTTGTTTTCGCGCTGGCTTGGCCCCCAACAGTCGAGCAGCCAGGCCTCTTCCTCGGGCGGAATGCGGAGGATCTCGCGAATCGCGAAATCTTGAAAATAGAGCTCGGCGAGACGTTTCAAGGCGTTTTGAATCGTCAACGAGACGAAGTGCAGATACGTGAGCTGATCGGGCAGCGCCGTTAGCGGCAGCGGGAAAAGGCCGACGACTTCTTCCTGACCGTCGCGAAGATAGATGAGGTGGCGGCGGGCCGATTCCTCGCGGACCTGACGCATAAGGTCTACGACGGCCGGTTCGGGCAGCGAGAGAAAGGCTTTGCGGACCCGGCTGGAGAGCTGATAGCCGTGGAGGCCGATTTCTTCTGCCAGTGTCAGCACGCTAATTCGCCTGCGTTATGTCGCCAAAGCCGTGGTTCGCCTGTGGCGACCCACAGCCACCCGGCCGCATTGTAGCGGGGAAGGCAAAGGCGATGGCAATCGCAGAAGGGTCGTCGCACTCCAATAACGACCAGGCAATCCTAACCCTCTCCCAGATGAAGAGGGAACGGTCGATCGAATTGGAAAATCGCGCAGGTGACTCACCGATTCACTTAGCAAACCAGCGGTGTGGTGACTGCTTCGGGCATCGATTGCGCCGACGCCGGCAGGACGACGCCCGAACTGGGACTCGCCGCTGACTCAGCGTTGGCTCGCTCCAAGATCTGCATTAGGCATTGCAGCGTCATGAGCATGTCGGTGCTGGTTAGGATGCCTTTGACCTGGTCGTTTTCGACGACGGGCACGCAGGAAATTCGCCAGTGGAGCGCGAGCGTGATCGCGTGGCTCAAAAGCGTGTCTGGGAAAATCGTTTTCGGCTGCGCGGTCATGATGTCCGCGGCCCGGCGGCCTTTGCGATTGGCGATGTCGCGGTCGCTGATGATGCCCAGCAGCTTGTCCTTCCGCATTACGAGCAGGTGGTGAAAGCCTTCGGTTTCCATCAGCGATTTCAGGTCGCTGACGAGAGTCGTCGGCTCGACCGCCCGTACTTTTCGCGACATGACATGCCGCGTCTCGATGCGGCTATGCAAGACATCGTCGAAATTTCGCAGCAAGACGCGTTGAATGTCCTGCCGCTTTTTGAAGTTCGGATTGGTCGGAGTTTCCGGCGCGATCTCCGTTTGGCAGTCGATTTCTTTAACCGCCCGCCGGGCGTGCCATTTGCGGTAACAACTGTGCCCAACGAGGGCGACAGCCGCAATCAACACACCCCAGGCGAAAGCATGCATGGGGGGGAAGGCGGCGCTGAATAGCGGGAGAGCTTCTGGGTTGGCCACGGGTCTATTAACTGAATCGAGCCGCGGGCTGACAGCGGCTGCGGGAGAACCGAGCGCCAGGGCCGAGCGGCGAAACGCACCATCGGCCATGAAGCGCATTGCATCGGCGCCCAACAGAATCGCCCCGGCGATCAGTGCCATGATGATGGCATATTCGGTCGAAGTGGCCCCGTTTTGATCGTTATGGAGTTTGGCAAAGACGCGGGGCTGCATGTGGGACGGTTCCTGGTTTCGAATAAGTCCGAGAAATGCCAACCGGCAAATCTAGCTCAGGGCAGTTGCAGAAAGTGCGCGAAACCGCCGGTCGATTGTGCGGGTCGTGCCGGGAATTGCACGTCCAGCGGGGGGAGGTCCCCCGGGCGTCCCGTCTCTGAGGGGAGCGGGAGAGATTTAAGCGAGCAGCTCGCGGACGACGCGGGCCTTTTCGACGCCGGTGAGCTTGGCGTCGAGACCTTGGAATTTGAACGTGAGCCGCTCGTGGTCGAGGCCGAGGAGATGCAGAATGGTGGCGTGCATGTCGCGGACGTGGACGCGGTTTTCGGTGGCGTTGAAGCCGAAATCGTCGCTTTGGCCGAGGGTGATGCCGGATTTCACCCCGCCGCCGGCGAGCCACATGGTGAAGGCGTTAGGGTGGTGGTCGCGGCCGTCGTTGCCGCCTTGGACCATCGGAGTGCGGCCGAATTCGCCGCCCCAGATGACTAGCGTTTGGTCGAGGAGGCCGCGCTGCTTGAGGTCTTTGAGGAGTGCGGCGGAGGCTTTGTCGGTGTCGAGGCAGTTTTGCTTGATGTCTTTGGTCAAATTGCCGTGCTGATCCCAGGCTTCGTGGAAAAGTTGCACGTAGCGAACGCCGCGCTCGACGAGTCGCCGCGCGAGGAGGCAGTTGTTCGCAAAAGACGATTTGCCGGGCTCGGCGCCGTACAGGTCAAGCATGGTTTGCGGCTCGCTGGTCAAATCCATGAGCTCGGGCGCGCTGGCCTGCATGCGGAAGGCCATTTCGAAGCTGCTCGTGCGGGTGGCGATTTCGGGATCGCCGACGATGGAGAGCCGATGCTGATTGAGCTTGCCGATGGCTTCGATGGCGTCGCCCTGCATTTGCCGATCGATGCCCGGCGGGTTGGCGAGGAATAGCACGGGCTCGCTGCCGCCCCGGAACTGGACGCCTTGATAGACGGTGGGCAGAAAGCCGCTGCCCCAATTGCTGTTGCCGCCGCTGGGGCCTTTTTTGCCGCTGGAGAAAACAATGAAGGCAGGCAGATCCTGCGATTCGCTGCCGAGGCCGTAAGTGACCCAGGAACCCATGCTGGGCCGGCCGAACTGCTGGTTGCCGGTGTTCATCAGAATCTGGGCCGGCGCGTGGTTGAAGGCGTCGGTGACCATCGATTTGACGATGGCGATGTCATCGACGACCGTCGCCAAGTGCGGCAGGAGGTCGGTCAGCTCGGCTCCGCACTGGCCATATTTATCGAACTTGAATTTGGGACCGAGGAGCTTGGAGTTCGGATTGATGAAGGCGGCGCGATAGCCCTTGAGCAACTCGGCCGGCGGGAGCTTGCCGTCCCATTTGGCGAGCTCGGGCTTGTTATCGAACAATTCCAGATGGCTGGGGGCGCCGGCCATGAAGAGATAGATGACGTTTTTGGCTTTGGCGGGAAAATGGCTGGGGCGGGCGGTCAGCGGCCCGGCGGGTGCTTCGGCCGCTTTTGTTGTGTTGCCGGCGAGCAATTCGCCCATGGCGGCTGCGCCGAGGCCGACGGCGCAGTCTTTGAGGAACCAGCGGCGGGCGAGGGAGCTTGCGCTGTAGCCGCGATGAATGTGGGTTTGGCAGTGCATTACGCCAGTTTAGCATCAGGCGGAGTTTGATGCCTCTGATCGAACGCAATTGTTGGGCGCAACTGACGCGGGCGTGCGGCGGATAGGCGGTCAGAGCAACTCCAAAACGTGTTCGCCGCCGTGCGCTGGGTTTCCGGTCAATGTCGCCGCGAGTGGATTAACCACCAAGTCCAAGACCTCAAGGGGTATCTGCCCAACGAGAGCCGGGACGTTGTCGGGCACTTCCATCACCTCCACAATGCACTCGCGATCCATAATGGTGAGGCGGATTGCGTCGTAAATGGCCGCCGTCCGGATGCCGTTCGTCGTCGTGACAGCTCGATCGCGGGACTTACTGAGTCCGAGTTGTTCGATGTAACGAGTAGGCAGCGAAAACAGAGTGGGACCTGTATCAACCAATGCGTCCATGATTTCAAGGCGTCGCACTTTGTCGGGCGGAATTTTTCCACTCTGTGCATCCCACAAATCGCGAAGATTCTCGACGCGAACTTTCGTTGTCACGCGACCCAAGTTGTTGTCCTCCACAACTTCCAGAAGCAGGTTTTCGGCCACGGTGACGTTCCTTTAGAAATGCGCACGGCACCGCCTTCGGTACCATCAGTTTAGCGCACGGCGGCGGGCGCGCCTATGTTTTGTCGCCGCATGGCGCTGTTTGCCGACTTGCTGGACGACGCAGAGCGTCGGGGGCGGGCGCGTTTCCACGCAGAGCGTGGGAACGAGGAACCGCCGCGTGGACGCGGCGGCTAAGCGCGACGAGGTTCGCCACACACGGCGGAATGCGGCGGCCCATAGTGACTGATAATTACCGGGGGACTTACGTCCCCCGCTCGCCTTTTTTACTACCAGCCGCAGCCGGTGTTGCAGGCGGGGACCTGATAGGTGACCTGTTTGGCCACCATCGTGCAGACGGGGACGGTGACCTGCCTTTGGATTTGTTGGGGGACCATGACCGTGTAGTTGACGGTGCGCTGTTCCATTACGGGCTTAAGCGTTGTTTGAGCGACTTGACGTTCGATTTGTTTGGCGACGGGAACCATGTAGCTCACCTCGCGTGTCTTCGTCTCGAAGACGGGCTTGGCGACTTGCTCCTGAATCGTGCGCTGCTCCTGGCGGCAGGTCATGACTTGATATTGGAACGACTCTTCGACGAATTGCGGCCTATAGGTAGTAACGGGCACCTGCTCGGTGACCATCTTCGGCATCCAGACCTGGCAGCTATGCGTGCAGCCGCAGCAGTCGGTGTAGCTTTGCGTCGTCCAGGCACCGGCGTCGCGACAGACGGTCGTCGTTTCTTGGACGGCGACGGGCTTGCAGACGGTGCGAGTGCCGGTTCGCGTTTCCAGTTGCGGGACTTCCACCGTGAAATTTCGGCTGACGGTCTCATAAGTCAGGCGGTAGGCCGTGTATTGCTGCTGCGAGGTGCGTTGCTCGGGCACAACAATCGTTTGCGTGCAATTGACCATTTGCGTTTCTGGCACCATTCGGCAAACGTTGACAGTTTGCTGGCGCACTTCTGGCCTGCAGACGACAGTCGGGACGGTCATCGTTTGGTAACTCATCTGCGGCACCATGACGGTGCAGGTGACAGTTTGTGGAGCGTATGCTGCGGCCGGAGCTTGAGTTGGCGCTTGTGTGGCGGATTGGGTCGGTGCCTGCGCGGGGGTCTGGCTCGGCGTTTGTGCCGGCGCTTTGCTGGGCGAATCGCTTGGAGAGGAGGCGGCACTCGGTGGCGGGGGCAGCGTGTTCGGCTGAGCCAACAGCGCCGATGCACTGGCCGCACAGAGTACTGTCGAGCAGAATAGGAGCCACGACGTGCGCTTCATTATCCAATCTCCAAGGTGTGAGTCTCTAAGTTGCGATGCCGCCACCGCCGAGCGGTGGTTTTGTCGCGGTGAACCGGCTCGCCAAACACTGTAATCTGGGTAATGTAAGCAGACTATGCCGCCAAGCGAAGCCTGTGGCCGCCATATTTAGCAAAAAATGTTCCCTCGAAAGCAAAAAGGAAGCTCCCGTGACGCGATTCGTCTGTGTTGTGGTCTGCATGGGTTTGGCCCTCGTAGCGGTCATGTATGGCGCAGTGCCGAATGAGGAAAACCAGGCCGATGAGAGCGTCGCGGCTCGAATAACCAAGAAGCGCGGCAGTTTTTTGACTGTCCTCGACCTCGGCGCGAAGGGAGACGGCGAGGCCGATGATACTGCGGCGATTCAGGAGATCATTGACGCCAAGTGCGGCTCGATTCGGTTTCCCGCGGGTGCTTATCGCATCACGAAGCCGCTGGTCGTGGAGCTCGACCGCGTCGGCCTTACGTCATTTGTAGCTGACGGGACGGCGCGGCTAATCATGGATGGCGCCGGGCCGGCGATTCGCTTTGTGGGAACGCATACGACGGGCAGCGCAGCTCCGAATACGGTGAAGCCGGAGGTTTGGGATCGGCAGCGGATGCCGGTCGTCGAGGGGTTGGCGATCGTGGGCAACCATGAGGAGGCGGACGGCATTGAAGCGGCGGGCACGTTTCAGCTTACGCTCCGCGGCGTGCACATTCGCAAGTGCCGCCATGGTGTGCACCTGGTCAACCGCAATCGCAATGTGCTCATCGATGGCTGCCACATTTATGAAAACAGCGGCAGCGGCGTTTTTTATGACCATGTCGATTTGCATCAGTCGAATATTTCGGCCAGCCACATCAGTTATTGCCGTCAGGGAGGCGTCGTTGTTCGCGGAGGGAATGTTCGCAACATTCACATTGCGGGGTGCGACATCGAGGCCAACGAGTCCAAAGACGGACCGCCATCGGCGAATGTGCTGCTCGACTGTGCTGATGGCAGCGTGGCGGAGGTGGCGATCACCGGCTGCACGATTCAGCATGGCAAGGAAGCGCCCGATTCCGCCAACATTCGCATTCTCGGCCGCGGGTTCATGGAGCGCCGGGGCGAGCAAATGCCGTTCAACTGTGGCAACGTGACGATCGGCAATAATGTGCTCTCGGACGTGCAGACCAACATTCACCTCGACGGCGTGCGGGGCGTGACGATCACCGGGAATACATTCTGGCAGGGCTACGAGCACAATTTGCTCGTGGAAAACTCATCACATGTGATCGTGGGGCCGAACATGATGGAGCGGAATCCGCTGTATAGCTACACAAGCGAAGGGAAGTGCAATGTAGTCTTTCGCGATTGTCGCGATTGCACGATTAACGGACTACATCTGCACAATGTGATTGATAGCGAGGCGGGGCTGACGATCGAGAAATGCCAGCGAATGCATGTCGTCGGCTGCACGATTCTGGACTGCGATAATGTGGGCCTGCTCGTGAAGGCGTCGAACGATATTCACTGGGACGCGAGCATCATCAGCGACAGCCGGGACGGGGCGGAGAGCTTACGCGTGAAGGTGGTTGATGCGGCCGGCAAAGTTGTGGAGCAGAAATGAGCGGTTTTGGCGCCTGACGCGGCGGTCGAGATTAGGGTGCCTTTTCCAGCTCCAATTCAATGTTGTTTGGGCCCGGCTTGACCTCGACGGTCAGGCCGCTGCTATCCAAGTTGGCGTATTTGGCAGACAGCTTCGACTTGGTTGGCGGCTTGTCAGGATCAGGATTATTGGGCTGGTTGATCGCCACACGATATTTACCCGGCATCGCCCCGTCGTTGGCTCCAAAGGTGGATAGCCTGAAGGTGCCGTCGGGGTTCACCTCGCCCACGGCGCTTGTCTTGCCCCCCTCCGCCTCAAACGACAACGAATAACCCGCCAGCACGCTGACGTCGCTGCCGTCTTTCAATTTGACGCGGCCATTCACGGGCGCTGTTTTGCCCTCGCCGCAGCCCACGAGACAAGCCAACAGCGCAAGTGCGAGGCCCAACCGTTGCACGGTAAATTCCCCGAGGGACAAATCCATTGCGTGCCTTCCAAACATCAAAAGTTATTCAAGATTGACGGCCATGCCGTCGAAGCGGTGGGCGAGGTAGCCCAACATGGTGAGATCGATCTCGTTGCGGATTACTCGCACGGCGCCGTCCCCCATGACAAACTGACAAACGCCTGGATGCCAGCTTCCAAAGCGGCTCATGTTGCCCGTTATCGTTGGGCTGCGGATGATCGCATTGCCGACACCTGCCTTTTTGAAGGGCTGGCCGTTATCGCCGTTATAGGTCGAGCCTTCGAAGTCGAGCTCCTTCACGGAAATGTGCTTCTCGCCCAGGAAGAGGGTATTGCTGAGGCCGTCGGTGATCATCGCCAGGCGCATGGGTTTACCCTTGTACCAGAACGGCCCGTTGCAGGCCGTGTCGATCGTATAGACGATGCCGCTGAAGGGTGAATCGGGATAGTAATCGGTCTGACCGTCCTTCGTGCCGCAGTTGACGGCATAATCCGACACGCCACCGGGCACAAACGGAGCAGTGGCGGCCCCTTGCAACCTGTCGAAGTTGTTGTCCTTGCTTTGCCGGGGCGCCTTGCGACGGCTGGGACAGAGCATGACCGAGGCCGATGGCAGGCGGGCTTGATCAATCTGGGCATAATAGTTCTTTTTGAGGTCCCATAGCCCGTATTGGGCTTGCTGCTCGATGTAGGGCAGAATCAGGACCGCCCAGGTTTCGCTGGGGTCGGTGCGCGTGTACGGCAGCATCTTGTTAATATCTTCGAAGTTGATGACGCCCAGGCCCATCTGCCGGAGGTGACTCGAGCACTGAATGCGCCGCGACGCTTCGCGGGCCGATTGAACCGCAGGAAGCAAGAGCGCCACGAGAACGCCGATGATGGCGATGACGACCAGCAGCTCCACCAATGTAAAACCGTGTAGGGGCCTGGGGGAGTTGGTACGCTTCCCCCTGGTAGTTGGAAGTTCTTGGCCCCTAACACGGAGATTGTCTTTATGTTGCAGAACGTGGCTGGTTTTC
>DASXLL010000283.1:0-6924 GCA_036496265.1 Pirellulaceae bacterium
AAAGCCCGCGCCAAGCCATAATGGGCCGCCGCCTCGCCCACATCGAGCTTGATCGCTTGCTGATAGGCCTCCGCCGCCAAAGCAAAATCGTTTTTGTCCAGCGCCAACTCGCCGCTCGCCAGATACGTCTCCACATACGTCGGCTGCCGCTTTGTGACGACGTTATAGACCGTGTCGAGCACCTTCTTCGGATCAAGGCCCTGGCTCAAATAAAACCGCCCGACAACGATCTGATTCACCGCGTCGCTATATCGCCAGGGCGCCTGCTGAACCATCTGAGTGATTTCAACGTCCAGCCGCGCCGCCCGCTCCGGCTGCCGATTGAACTGACACACCTCCCGGCCCAGCCAACGCAGCTGCAAGCTGTAAGGAAATCGCGCAATTCCCTCGTCCAGGGTTTTTAGCGCCGCTTCATACCGCCCTAGCTCCATCTCCGCGCGGATTTTCAGAAGGCGATAATTCTCACTGAAATCATTCTCCGCAATCGCCTTCTCACACGCCGAGATACACTCGGCATACTTCCCGCCGCGATAAAGCTGCGTCGTTTCCGATAGATCCGCAGCGACGGCGTCGCCGTCGAGAATTACAGCCAAAATGCCGAGCAGTGCCGCGATAAGAAATACAAACCCGACGCGTAAGCGAGGGAAAAGAAAGCCACCACGTGGCCCGCCGCTCGCGCGATGGGCTAAGGTGCTCTGCAAACCACGCTTCCATTCCATCGGCCGAGGTACTCCCTTGGCGGCGCTTTCCCACACGTCGCCCCGGCCATGCGGCTTTTCCGCCTAACTGCGATCGACGCGCACAGCCAGAATCATAATCTAGCGGCGCATTGCCCTCCAAGCATTTTCAGAGAAAAATGATCGTTAGCAAAAGGGTCGTTAGGATCCGGCCGCGGCTTGCGGCTGAGGTTCCGCAACAGACACCGGCTCGGCGCGCCAACGAGATACCCACAGCAACACGGCGCCAAGATCATCGAGATAAGAATAGATCACCGGAATCGCCAGCAGCGTTAACAGCAGCGACAGCGTCTGCCCGCCGACGGTCAGCACGGCGATCGATCGCCGTTCCTCCGCGCCCGGACCAGTCGCGATCAACAGCGGCAACAACCCCGCGACGAACGAAATCGTCGTCATCAAAATCGGCCGCAACCGATCGCGGTTGGCCTGCAAAATCGCGTCCAGCCGCGTCAGCCCCTTCTCGCGGAGCACGTTCGTGTGATCGATCTGCAAAATCGACGCCTTCTTCACGACGCCGAACAGCACGAGGATGCCCAGTGCCGAATACAAATTCAGCGTTTCTCCACCCCAATACAAGCTGACGAGACCAAACGGCACGGCCAGTGGCAGCGAGAGCAAAATCGTCAGCGGATGGACCAGGTGCTCGTATTGCGCTGCCAGCACGATGTACATGAACACAGCCGACAGCGCGAACGTCCATATAAAATCTTTGAGCGTCCGTTCCAGCTCGCGGCCGCGGCCCAAAATCTTGGTGTCAAAACCCAGCGGAAGGCCGATCTCCTTCACTTCTGCGTTCAGCGCTTCCAACCGATTTGCGAGTGCAAATCCCGGCGCGATATTGGCCCGCAAGGCGACCATCCGCTGCCGATCCAATCGATCGATGCGTGCCGGCGCAACACCGTGCTCAAACGAGACGACATTATCGATCCGCGTAAGCGCCGCCGCGGAGCCATTCGAATCCCCCTCGCGCGATCGCCGCGTCCTCTGGGGCGCTGTCCGCACGTAAAGCTGCGAAATCGACTCCACGTCCCGCCGATCCAGCCCAACCAGCCGCAATTCGACATCGTACGCATCATCGACCGTCGCATCGCGATACCGCGACACGCGGTCATCCCCGCCCACCGCCACTCGCAGCGTATCCGCGATCTCCCGGGCATCCACACCCAGCGCCGCCGCTCGCGGACGATCGATATGCACCAAAAGTTCCGGCTTATCCATCCGTAGTGTCGTATCGACATCCACAAAGCCTTCCACCTTGCAGCTCGGCGAATTGGGATCGATTGCATCCCGCAATTTGTCGGTGAACTCCTTGAGCGCCACAATGTCCGGCCCCGTAACGGAAAAATCAACATCCACCGGCGCGCCCTGCCGCAGCGACGTCAAATTCCGCACGCTCGCCCGTATATCAGGATACTGCTTGAACAGCTTGCGAACGTCGGCCATTTTTTCTCGCTGCGTGAAGTTGCCGGCAAACGCCGCGTTCCTATCGCCATGCCGGATGCCTTCCCACCAGCGCTTGAGCGAAAACGTCCGCGATTCAATATCGGATAGCCCCACGTACATTTCTGCCCGATTCACGCCGCCGAATCCGCGGGTGCCCACCGTGGTCAGAAGCCTTTCGACGCCCGGAATTTCCCGGATTTGTTCTTCCAGCCGCTGCAGCACCTCGTCCATCGACAGCAAGCTGGCCCCCTCAGGAGCCTGCAGGCTCACCTCAAACTCCGATTCATCAACGTTCGTCGGAATGTAGTCCTGCTTCACGAGATCATAGAGCCACCAGTTTGTGGCAATCGTCGCCGCGGAAAGCAGCAGCACCGCCCAGCGATATTTCATCGACAGCCGCAGCGACCACATATATGCCCGCTCCATCAGGCCATACCAGCCGCCGCGCGAAGACGGCGAATTCGGATTGGCCGTCGCTGGCTTGAGCAACTTGCTGCACATCATCGGCGTCAGCGTAAAGCTCACGAGCATTGACACTAAGATCGCCACCGTCGCCGTGATGCCGAACTGAAACAGCATTCGTCCCGTCACGCTCGACAAAAACGACACCGGCAAAAACACGATCACCAACGAAATTGTCGTCGCCAGCACCGCCGGCCCAATTTCGCGCGTCCCCAAAATCGACGCCTGAACCGGATCCATCCCTTTTTCTTCGATGAAATGGAACACGTTCTCCAAAACGACGATCGCATCGTCGATCACGACGCCCACCATCAGCACCAGAGCCAACATCGTTACGTTGTTGAGCGTGAAACCGAACAGCTTCATGAACGCAAACGTCGAAATCAGCGACGCGGGAATCGCCACCGCCGCGATAAACGTCGAACGCCAGGATTTCATGAACAGCAGCACCGTGATCGTCGCGAAAATGCTGCCGACAACCAGATGCCCCTCGATTTCATGCAGTGCCGCCAGGATGTAGCGCGACTGGTCCTGAATCACCGTCACTTCCACATCGTCCGGCAACAGCGCCTTGCTCCGCGGCAGCCGATCCTTGATGCCTTGAATCACGCGAACCGTGTTTTCGCCGCTTTGCCGCTGCACCTGCAGCACGACCGCCGGCTTACTATCCAGCCGCGCCAGCGTCCGCACTTCCTTCGTCGCATCGCGGACCTCACCCAGCTCCTGCAAGCGAATGGCATGTTGACCCACGGTCGCGATCGTCAAATCCGGAAAATCGCGGGCCCGATCGACTCGCCCCGCCGTTCGCAGCGTCAGCTCCTGAATCCCCGAATCCACGCGCCCGCCCGGTATCTCCGCATTTTGTTGCGCCAGCGCGTCGCGCACTTGCAGGATCGACAACTTGTGCGCCGCCAGCCGGCGGGCGTCGATATTCACTTGCACCGCTCGATCGGCCGCGCCGGCAATCGTCACCTGCCCCACGCCCGGCGCCGATTCGATGACGTTTTTCACATACCGATCGGCCAGCAAATACAACTCGCTCGCCGCCCGAGGGCCGGAAACGGCCAGCGTAATGATCGGCGACGAATCCGTGTCCTGTTTCTGCACCACCGGCGGATCGAGCCCCGGCGGCAGCCGATTGGCCACGCTCGCCACCGCGTCGCGAACGTCTTGAGCCGCCGCGTCCAGGTTCCGCGACAAATTGAATGTCACCACCACGACCGACATGCCGTCGCTCGAGATCGAACGCAGCTCGTCGATGCCGGCGACCGTCGCCACCGCGTCTTCAATGACCTGCGAAACCTCCGACTCCACTTCCTGCGACGCCGCGCCCAGATAGGTCGTCCGCACGTACATGCTCGGCAGGTCCATATTGGGGTACCGATCTACCCCCAAATTCGGAAATGCCACCAGTCCGGCCACGACGAGCGCCATGATCAGCATCATGGCAAACACCGGCCGGCGAACGCAAAGCTCAGCTAACCAATACACGCAATCGGCTCCTCAAAACGGCGAGCGGGAGGTGTAAGCCTCCCGGTAATTGTCCACTGCAAGACCCTTCCCGTTCATTCTGTTACAAGCTTCAGCGAATAGCGGCCGCCGAGGTCGGCGTCAGCAACCCTTGCGGCTCCAACTCTTCGCCCGCCACAGCCTCAATCGTATCGACGCCATTGTTTTGCACCGGCGCGGCGACCGCATCAATTCGCGCGACTCGGCCCTCCGTCGCATTCGCCAGAATCAAATCTCCCGCCGCCAAACCCGAAACAATCTCCACTCCCCGCTCCCCATGCCGCGCCGTCCTCACAACGGTCTCTTTCGAGACGCCATTAACAAGCTTCCAAACTTTTTCCGCTCCCGCAAATTCCATGATCGCCGACGCCGGCACGATCAGCGACTGAGCTGCCGGATCGACCATCACTTCGGCCTCCGCGAACAAACCCGTCCGCAAATCGCCGTTCCGATTATCAACCACGGCTTCAAACGCCAGCGACCGGCTCATCTCATCAACCGTCGGACTGATCCGCGTGATCTTCGCGACTCGCGGCTGATCGATCCCTTCAATTTTTAGCTTCACTTGCTGACCCATCTGCATCCGATGCGCATGCCGCTCCGGCATCGTCCCATGAAATCGCACCACGCTCGTCCGCACCAGCGTCGCAATCGGATCGCCGAGCTGCACGAATGAGCCATGAGCGACCTGCCGCTCTTGAATGAGACCGTCGAAGGGCGCGTGAATAACGGTGTCGGTCAGGTGTTGTTTCGCAACTTCCAGCTCCGAAGCCCGCACCCTGATTTGCGCAATCTTTTCGCCAACGCCGTTGATTGCGGCCGCGTGCCGAGCCTCCGCCGCCCCTTCGGCCGCCACCGCCTGGTCGTATTCCTCTTGCGTCACCGTATTGCGGGCATGCAACTGCAACTGCCGCACCCGAGCAATTCGCGCGCGGGTTTCGTCCCACACAGCCTTCGCTTCTCGCACCGGCGGGGCCATATTCGGATCCAAGCTTTCGAGCGGTTCCTGGGGACGCAAACCCAACGCCGCCCGCGTCTGCATGAGCTGCGACTCGGCCAGAACGACCTGTAATTTGAAATCATCCTGATCCAGTGTCGCTAGAATCATTCCGCCGCGGATCGCATCGCCCAGATCGAAATTCACATCGTTCACTCGACCCGCAACTTTTGCCCCGACGATAGCCACCTCGTCCGCCGCCAGGCTGCCCTGCGTCCGAACGACAGCCGGCCAGATCGCCGGCTGAATCTCGACCACCGCTGCCGTCATCGTCGGCAATTCCGGTGCCTTTGGCTTCTCGGCGGCCGTGTTGGCATGTGCGCCGCGGCCACAGCCACTCGAAATGCCGGCGCAAAGAACGAGCACCAAAACGGCACAATACCTAAAGAGCCGCACCTGCGACCAAACGCTGAAGTGCATGAAGAGCATCCGCACCGGTCTTCCGGCAATAGAGTCGAGTCAAGCGGGGAGAGGCGACTCCATTCTGCGAGGGAAGCAGCTCCGCTGCCAGGCACATACTTTATACCATTGCCCCCAGCCCTTTGCGACTATTTGTCATCTTCGACTTACGAGTTCTCGAGTGCTTTCCTTCAGCTCGAAAAAGCCCCCCGCCACCATATCTCGGAGAAAAAAAGCTTTCCACCACCGCTACTCAATCTTCTCCCGATCGTCATAGCTTCGCCGATCGGCCGGGTGCCACAGCGGCAAACCCTGGCGCAGGCGCTCGGCCAGCACATCCAGTTTCTCGTTGGTTCCAGGCATGGCAGCGGTCGCTTTCAAATTCACAACCTGCTGATTGCTCGGTTCAAAATCCCAATCACCCTGCTTGATGGCATCCAAGACGGAACGCGACACGGCGAGTATCCTCCATCAAAAAGGTCGAGGCGCGAAATCACTCACCACTCACCTACTCACCCTTTCAGCGGCAGGGCAGTATTTGCCTCGCGCGCGCCGTCGTCAAGCAGCAAGACGCTCCATTTTCATTTTCGCCGCGCACAATCCCCGCCAGGGACTTGACACGAGCCAAATCAATCAGACCATCTCGCCCACCCCGGCAAGCCGCGCCGCGCACACCGAAATACGCCGGCTCAGCCTCCAACAGCATCGCGATGTCCTCTTCGCACAAAGACCCCGCCAGTGCCAGCTCAACATCGCACTCTGCCGCCCTCGCCACAACTTCATCCAGCGCCTCACGCGGCAAATGTTCCCGCAGCCGCCCGCGACTCTTGTCAAACGTATCAATCAACAGCAGCTTCGCCGGCAACGTCGCCGCCAGCAACAACACATCATTAACCTGCGGACTATCCGCCGCCTTCCAATCCGCATACGCCACCGGCACAGCTAGCGTGCCCAGCGGAAGCCACTTCGCCACCTGTCGCCACCGTTCCTGCCAATTGGCAACACCACCACATCCCGCCAGTCCGATCTTCGCAAAAGCAAAACCACCCGCTTCGCTCGCCAACCTTTCCAATGCCTCGTCCAGCAACTCTCCCAACGCCACGCTCGTCACCACCCTTGAGCCAACCACTGCCTGAACCGCCTTCCAAACCCGCGGCTCCGCCGCCCCCATCGCCCCCCTCCTTGGCTCCTTCACATCCACCACATCCGCGCCCCCTTCCAGCGCAACCTCCGCCTCCCCCGCACTTCTTACACTCACCAGCAACTTTGTCATCCGCTTCTCGCCCCCTCTCCCTCTCTCCCCCTCTCCCCGTCTTCCTCCTCAACCAACTCGCGCTTTACCTCAGAAAGCCTCCGATTCAACCTCCTCATCACCTC
>DASXLL010000284.1:0-6684 GCA_036496265.1 Pirellulaceae bacterium
TCATCGTCCCGACCATGTACGGGAACTTTTTCCCAGTCTCTTTCATCACTTCCTGCGCGACCCGATGCACGATCTCAACTTGCAGGTCGAGTTCCTTCTTGAAACCGACCAATGGGATCATCACTTCCGGTTTCACCTTGATCCCTTCTTTCAGCACCGCCGCCGCCGCCTGAAAGATCGCGCGGGCCTGCATCTCGGTGATTTCGGGATACTTAATGCCCAGCCGGCAACCGCGGAAGCCGAGCATCGGGTTGAACTCGTGCAATTCATGAACGCGCTTGGCGACCATGTCGGAAGAAATGCCGAGCTTGTCGGCGAGCGCAGTCTGCTGGTTGTGATCGTGCGGCAAAAATTCGTGCAGCGGCGGATCGAGCAATCGAATGCACGCCGGCAAGCCATTGAGCGCCCTGAAAATGCCTTCAAAATCGCTCTGTTGATGCGGCAGCAGCTTAGCCAGGCCCTTCCGACGGTCTTCCTCCGTCTCCGCGAGAATCATCTCGCGCATCGAGTCGATCCGGTCGCCCTCGAAGAACATGTGCTCCGTGCGGCACAGACCGATGCCTTCCGCGCCGAACGCAACGGCGTTCGTCACCTGGTCCGGCTGATCGGCATTGGTGCGAATGCCCAGCTTGCGATATTTGTCCGCCAGCTTCATCAGCGCGTTGTAGTACTGAAACACGGGGCTATCCGCCGGCTTAAGCGTCTTGCCAACCAGCACCTGCTTCAGTTCGCTATCGGCCGTGCCAATTGCACCGTTGAACACCTCGCCCGTCGAGCCGTTGATGCTGATTGGATCGCCTTCACGTAGCGTCACGCCCTGGCAGGTCAGCGTTCCCGCCTGGTAATCGATGTGAATATCGCCAGCGCCGGCAACGCACACCTTGCCCATCTGCCGCGCGACGAGCGCCGCATGGCTCGAGACACCGCCGCGAGCCGTGAGAATGCCATCTGATGCAATCATGCCGCGCAGGTCTTCCGGACTCGTCTCAATGCGAGCCAGCACGACGTGCTTGCCTTGATTGGCAAGTTCCTCGGCTTTGCTCGCCGTGAACACGACTGCGCCGGAAGCAGCCCCCGGCCCCGCCGGCAACCCCGTCGCCATCAGCCGACCTTCGCTTTTGGCCGCGGCATACGCATCGAGGTCGAAAATCGGCTGCAAAAGTTGATTAAGCGCCTCCGGATCGCCCGACTTGATCGCGTGCTCGGGCGACATGAGTTTTTCTTTGACCATGTCGTGCGCGATCTTCACATACGCCAGCGCCGTCCGCTTGCCGTTCCGCGTTTGCAGCATGAACAACTTTTTCTTCTCGATCGTGAACTCGAAATCCTGCACGTCGCCAAAGTTTTTCTCCAGCGTCTTGCGGACTTTTTCCAGTTCCTTGAACGCCGGCCCAATGACCGGGTCCTTGGCCATCTCGCTGATCTTGTTCGGCGTCCGCACGCCCGCGACGACGTCTTCGCCCTGCGCATTGACCAGGTATTCGCCGTAAAACACGTTCTCACCCGTCGCCGGATCGCGGGTGAACGCCACGCCGGTCGCGCAGTCGCTACCCATATTGCCGAACACCATGCTCTGCACATTGACGGCCGTGCCCCATTCATCCGGAATGCGGTACTTCTGCCGATATAGAATCGCTCGCTCGTTCATCCACGAGCCGAACACCGCGCCAATCGCCCCTTCCAGCTGCTTCACCGGCTCAGCGGGAAATTCCTTGCCCGTCCGTTCCTTGATGAGCTTTTTGAACCGCTTCACGAGCTCTTGCAGATTGCCTTCACTCAGATCGGTGTCTTCTTTCGCACCGACCTCTTCCTTCAAATGATCCATCACCTCGTCGAACGGCTCATGCTCGTTCTCGTGCCGTTTCTGCACGCCCATTACCACGTCGCCATACATCTGCACAAAGCGGCGATATGAATCCCACGCGAAGCGGCCATTATCGGTCGCGACTTTTAGGCCCTCGGTCGTCGCGTCATTCAGGCCCAGATTCAAAATCGTATCCATCATGCCCGGCATCGAATCGCGCGAGCCCGATCGAACAGATACCAAGAGCGGATTCTTCGGGTCGCCGAACTTTTTGCCCGTTTCCTTTTCCATCCATGCGATTGCCTTCGCCAAATCGCTCGCCTGATTCGGCGGGAATCTCTTGCCATTCTGGTAGTAATACGTGCAAACCTCGGTCGTGATCGTGAACCCCGGCGGCACCGGCAGGCCGATCCGCGTCATCGCCGCCAAATTTGCTCCCTTGCCTCCGAGCAGGGCCTTCATATCCCCCTTGCCGTCGCACTTGCTCTTGCCGAAGAAGTAAATGATCTTCCCGCCCTTCACCGAGGTCGCCGGCCGCGAATCTTTCTTCGCCCCAACCTTGGTTCCAGCCTTCGCCGGCCGCTTCATCGTCATCGTCGCCATCGTTTGTGTCTCGCCCGTAAGAGGTGCCAAAAGGCAGCGATTTTCTAAGACAAACCGCCGCCGCGCAGGGAACGAAATTGAACCGAAAATGTAGTCTGGACGGGATTTAGCGTCAATCAACGGCTTGGACGAGCCGGCCGAGAACCAATGTATCTTTCGTCCGGCGGTTGAGTGCTTAATGGTCCCGTTCGCTTGCACTAGTTCACTTTAGAGCTGTAAGAATTGCCATAAGCCGGTTTGCGGTCGCGAGAGCCTGACGCGTATAATTCCGATGCTATTACCCAAATGAGATTCACGCGATGGAATTTGAGTGGGACGAGGCAAAGGCCAGCGCGAATGAGCAAAAGCACGGCGTCGATTTTCCAGAGGCAATGACAGTTTTCGCCGATTCACTTGCGCTGACCGGCTATGACTTGGACCACTCTGACGACAAGGCCGCTACATCACGATGGGTTACTCAGAAGATGGACGCCTCCTACTTATTTGTCACACCGATCGCGGCGACGTGGTTCGCTTAATCAGTGCTCGCGCCGCAACCCGGGCGGAACGAAAGGACTATGAGGATGGGAACTTCCCATGACCCCAGTGATGCCGGAAACGGCGAAATGCGGCCGGAATACAACTTTCGTGAATTGCGCGGAGTCGTTCGAGGTAAATACGCCGAGCGCTACAAAGACCGCCTGCGGACCGTTCGTCTTGCGAAGGATGTGGCAGATGCATTCAAAGACGAAGACGCGGTCAACGCGGCGCTACGCGAATATCTTCAGGCCAAAGGCGGTGCCACGAGCGCCGGATAATTGCAACGATTAAACACAAAGTCTGTCGTGACGTGATTATCATCGGCGAAGCTTTCGACATTTTGCTCATCGGCCTCTGTCTGTTGGTCAGTCTCTGGACGACGGCCCATGCTTACGTCGTGGTTGATCAGATCAGAATCGGCAATTACCGAATTGGGAATCCAGTCTTTCGATCTCAGATGCAATGGCTTGGCCCGTTTGTGATCATTCTCTGCGTCGCCGCGATTGCATTCTCAATCTGGGGTCGTCAGCTCCCTGCGTAGCCGTTGGGATTGGCATTAGGATTGGAAGTCTAGCCACTTCGCCTTTCGGAATAAGCAATGCGCGCGGGCTAGGCGACCACCTCGATCACGCTTTAATCGTGATCCGAATGGTTGCCACTTGAAATCGATTCACCAACCGGCGAAAATTCGATCCCCGGTTCCTTTCGCTCGCAATCGCCTTCTGACCAATGCCAGCCGCAGCCACGAAGAGTAAGAAGCGCGCCCGGCAGGTCGCGGAGCTATTGAAGAAAGAATACCGCGACGCCGAATGCGCCCTCGTCCACGACACCCCCTTCGAGCTGCTGATCGCGACCATCCTCTCCGCTCAATGCACCGACGAGCGGGTGAACATCGTCACCAAGGACTTATTTGCCAAATACTCGACGCCCGCCGCGCTCGCCGCTGTGCCACTCCCGCAACTGGAAAAACTGATTCAAAGCACTGGCTTCTTCCGCAACAAGGCCAAAAACATTCACGGCTGCTGCCAAGAATTAGTCGAAGAACACGGCGGTGAAGTGCCAGCCGAAATGGAAAAGCTCGTAAAACTACCCGGCGTCGGCCGAAAAACGGCCAATGTCGTGCTTGGCACGGCTTTTGGGATCGCCACGGGCGTTGTCGTCGATACTCACGTTACACGCCTCTCGCAGCGCCTCGGCTTGACAGAGCATGAAGACGCCGTGAAGATCGAACGCGATCTCATGCAGCAGCTGCCAAGCGACGAGTGGATCAATTTTTCGCACCGCCTGATCTGGCACGGACGCCGCATTTGCAAAGCCCGCAAGCCGCTCTGCGGATCGTGTGTTTTGGAGAAGGTTTGCCCGAAAGTCGGAGTGGAGTGAGCAGTTCAAAGTTCCAGGTTCAAGGTTCAGAGTTGATGCGGCGAAACGCAGCTTTGAACGTTGAACTTCGAACTTTGAACTCGTTACCGAAGGTAACCCGCCCATGATCCTTTCCGGCGACGAAATCTGTCGGAACCTGGGCCGCGACATTGTTATCGACCCGTTCGATGAATCGCGGCTCAATCCGAATAGCTACAACCTCACGCTCCACGACGAGCTGCTGACCTATGAAGAGGTCGTGCTCGACATGGCGGCGCCCAACCGCACGCGGCGACTGCGAATTCCCAAGGAAGGCCTCGTCCTCACGCCGCAAAAGCTCTACCTCGGCCGCACCGCCGAGCGAACCGAGACGCACAACTTCGTCCCGATGATCGAAGGCCGCTCCAGCATCGGTCGCCTGGGACTCTTCGTCCACGTCACTGCCGGCTTCGGCGACGTCGGCTTTTGTGGCTATTGGACGCTCGAAATGTTCGCCATCCAGCCAATCCGCATCTATCCCAACGTCCCCATTTGCCAGATTTTCTATCATCAGGTCGTCGGCAACATCACCGAGTATGCCAGCAACAAGTACCAGCACAACCGTGATATTCAGCCAAGCCTCTTCTACAAAGAGCTGAACCCTCAAGCCGAGCGCGACGATCCGCAAAAAGTCTTCGTCTTTGGCGAACGCTCGTGAAAGCACCGCTACAAGCGGAATTAGAGTAAGAGAAAGTGAGGATTAAGATTAGGAAGTTGATTAAGAGCAAGAGCAAGAGAACGAGCAGGATTTCATCCTACTCATGCTCTTAATCGTGCTCTTACTCATGTTCGTAATCTTACTCTTTCTCCTAATCTTGCTCCTCGGTTCCTGCCGCCGGCCCTGCCGGCAAGATATGCCCCCAAGCAGTTGTACTATGCGCCCCGCATGCTACGATAAGGTCTCGTAGTCGCGGGCGACGGGTCCGCGACACACAAGCTAAACATCTTGGATGATTTGACTCGGGTCGTGGCGGCTGGCTCATAGTGACTGGCCGCAGAAGCAATCGTTCGTTGATTTCGCTGTTACGCTTCAGCCGTGGTGTAAATCGCGGCTGCCTGTTGAAAAAGTCGATTGGTTAGGGCGGTTTTCGCCAGTGGTAGAACGCTCGGAGCGGCTGGGATGCATTTTCTGCTGTTACTAGTGCGATTGATTCTGGATCGGCTCATGCCCGATTGGCGCGACGGCCTGAAAATGGCCGCCCGCAAAGACGGGCGCGTCGAGCACTGGAGCTCGCGACCGAATTTCTGGTCGCAGTGGCTCCGCGTGCTCGAAGAAGCCGTGACGCGAGAAGACCGCAAGCCGAAAAAGCCGCTCACCGCGTGTCCCTGCGCGCGCACCGCCTCGCCCGCCGTAAAGACCTAGCCACGAAGACACAGCCGCGAAGTTAGCGATTTTTCGCCGCGGGCGCAACCGCAATGGGTCGGCGCGCTCCTTATCAAAGCGGCGATTTTACGACTGCTTCTGCAGCGCAACTGACCGCCAGCGGTCGCCGCGCGCGTTTCAAACGCCGACAGCACATAAAGCGAGACTCTCTTGGAGGGCACGCAGATTGTTATTTTGCTCGTGGCCATCGTCCTGGCCGCGGGGCTGACTTTTTTTGTCGTCAAATTCCTCGACCGCCTGCGCCGCGTCGATGCCGAAAATCAGGCCAAGGAAATCCTTGGCCGCGCCGAGCGCGAAGCCGGCGGCAAGCTCAAAGAAGCTGAGCTGGCCATCAAAGAGCGTGACCTTGCTCAAAAGGTGGAGACGGAAAAGGAGCTCGCCCGCTCTCGCGACGAGCTCCGGGACCGCGAACGCGGGCTCGACAAGCGCCAGGAGACGTTCAGCCAGCAGGAAGACGATCTCCGCAAGCAGCAAAAAATGGTCGAGTCCAATCAGCGCCGGCTCTCCGAGCGCATGGAAGACACGAACCGCCGCCACGAAGAGCTTGGCAAGCTCCTCGAAATGCAGCGGCAAACGCTGCATTCCCTCAGCGGTCTCTCGGCCGGCGAGGCCAGCAAACGGCTGCTCGACTCGCTCGAGCAAGAGCTCAGTCAGGAGATGGGCTCCGTCATCTCGCGCCACGAAAAGCGCCTCGCGGAAGTCGTCGAGCAAAAATCACGCGACATGCTGCTCACCGCCATCCAGCGCTACGCCGCGGCTCACACCGCTGAAAGTACCACCAGCACCGTCGATATTCCCAGCGACGAGATGAAAGGCCGCATCATCGGCCGCGAGGGCCGCAACATCCGCGCCTTCGAGAAAGTCACCGGCGTCGACGTCATCATCGACGACACTCCCGGCGTCGTCATCGTTAGCGGGTTCGACCCCGTTCGCCGCGAAATCGCCCGCCAGACGCTCAACAAGCTCATCGCCGACG